>DATCLL010000151.1:0-6458 GCA_036563935.1 Limnochordales bacterium
AGCACCAGCCCGCCCACCAGGGTTCCTGCCAGGCGGGAGGGGAGCCGGCCGACCAGCCAGGCGGCCGCAGGCGCTGCTGCGGCGCCACCCACCACCAGGGCTGCCACCCAGAGGGGTTCCACCGGGGAGGGGGCATGGCGCAACAGGCCCGCGCTGGCTGCGGCCGTGACGGCGAACTCGGCTGCGTCCACCGCGGCCACCACCCGGCGCACCTCCCGGCGGCTGCCGGCCAGGAAGCCCGACGTCATGAGCGGGCCCCACCCGCCCCCGCCCGCCGCGTCCACGAACCCCGCGGCAAAGGCAAGAAGGGTGCGGGCCACTGCCCGCAGCCGAAGGCAGTTCGTGCTGCCCGGGCGCTGCCGAGGGCGGGGCGTGCGGGCGGCGGTGCCGGCTGCAGGCCCGGAGCGGGCGAAGCGCCACAGGATGTATGCTCCCAGGGCGCACAGGACGGCGCCCACCAGCGGGCGGGCCAGGTGGGCAGGCAGTCCAGCCAGCAGCCGGGCTCCCATCCAGGCCCCTGCGGCCCCGGGCACCGCGATGGCCAGGGCCAGGGCGGGCCGCAGGTTGCCGAACTGCCAGTGCGACCAGCCCGACAAAAGCGTCGTGGGCAGCTCCGCCAGGTGAACGGTGGCCGAGACCGCCGCCGGGGCCATGCCGGCCAGCAGCATCAGGCTGGCGGAACTCATGCCGTAGGCCATCCCCATGGCCCCGTCCACGAACTGCGCCACGGCGCCCACCAGCGCCAAAAGCAAAAGCCGCGCCACCGCCCCCACCCCCGCCGGGGCACAAGACTATGCGGGTTCGGGGGCAGGCGGCCCGGGCAGCTCCTTGCCCAGGATAAGGTACGGATCCGGGGAGCCGTCGAAGTACATGGGCCCCGCCACCACCTGCCAGCCCCGGCGCCGGTACAGGGCCAGGGCGGCGGTGGGGCCATGGCGGGTGGACAGCAGGGCCCGGCGGTGGGGAAGGCCGCGCAGCACCAGGTCGTGGAGCAGGCCCCCGATTCCCCGGCGGTGGTAGGCCGGGTGCACGTGCAGCTCCACCAGCTCGAAGTGCCCGTCCAGCCAGTGCCGGGCGGTGGCCTCGTCCATGTGGCGGGCCACCTGGTCGGTCCACCACTGCCCCCGGCTTCCGGTGAAGCCGTAGGTGAACCCCACCGGCCTGCCCGGCCACGGGCCGGCAGGGCGGTGCCCTTCCGCCGGGGCGGCAAAGGCCACCAGGCAGCGGAACTGGTCCCGCAGGCAGTGGTTGACCAGCTGGCGGGCCAGCTGGCCGGGGGCCGGCGGCGTTCCGGGGACCGTGGCCATGGCCGCTACCAGGATGGCGTCCAGGTGCACGGCCAGGGGCGACGGGCCGCCGAAAGGCCCTACCAGCTCGGGCCGGCCGACCCGGTACACCTCGAAGGGTCCGGTGGGAACGCTGGCAAGCCTGTGCACCTTGTCATTGTAGCATGCCCGAGCGGGGCAGGAGGGATAGGCGCCCGCCTGCTCGAACCTCCCCAGCCGTGCTGGTGGTGGTAGCAAGTCCGGCCTTCTACGCGCTGGGCCCTCACCTGACCCGCTGCCTGCCCGAGGCCCAGGTGGTCTTCGCGGAGCCTGCCCGCCTGCGGGAGCTGGTGGCCCGGGCCCGGGTGCTCATCCCCTCCATGGCCCGCATCGACGCGAGCCTGCTGGAGGCCGCCCCGGAGTTGATCCTGGTGCACCAGTGGGGGGCGGGGCTGGAGGGGGTGGACCTGGAGGCGGCCACCCGGCTGGGCATCCCCGTGGCCAACGTACCCAGCGCCGCGACGGCCAACGCCGACTCCGTCGCGGAGTGGTGCGTGATGGCCATGCTGGCCCTGGCCCGCCGGCTGGACGAAGCCCGGGCCAACGCCCGTGCGGCAGGCCCCTGGGGCATGCCCGCCGGCGTCAGCCTGCGGGACAAGGTGGTGGGGATCGTGGGGTTCGGGGGGATCGGCCGGGCCCTGGCCGCCCGGCTGCGCCCCTTCGGCGTGCGCCTGCGCGCCGTGCGCCGCCGCCCCGATCCCGCCGAGGCCCAGTCCTGGGGACTGGAGTGGGTGGGAAGCCTGCAGCAGCTGGAACAGCTGCTGGAAGAGAGCGATTTCGTGGTGCTGGCCGTTCCGGCGACCCCCGAGACCAGGGGGATCATGGGGGCGGCCCGGCTTGCCCGCATGAAGCCCGGCTCTTACCTCATCAACCCCGCCCGGGGGGCCCTGGTGGACGAGCAGGCTCTCCTGCGGGCGCTGGAGGAGGGCCCCCTGGCGGGAGCCGCCCTGGACGTCCTCGCCCAGGAACCCCCGCCTCCCGACCACCCGCTGCTTGCTCACCCCAGGGTCCTGCTCACGGCCCACGTGGCCGGCGTCACCCACGACTCCTACGCCGGCATCGCCCGCCGGGTGGCCGACAACATCCGCCGGGTGCAGGCGGGGCTTCTTCCCGAGCCCTGCGCCAACCCTTCCGTCAAGCTGCGCCGGGCAGTCACGTAAGGCGCCGGGCAGGCTCGCCGCGGCACAACAGCACCGGCTGCATGCCCGAGCCCCAGCGGCGAAGCACCTCCACCCGAAAGCCGGCTTGCTCCGCCGCGCTCAGCGGGTCCCGGTCCAGGTGGCAGCCTGCGGCCAGCCGTGACCAAAGGGGGGTGAGGGCCTGCTGGGCCCTGCGCCACCCGGGTTGCGACGAGGCCACGTGCTCCAGCAAGAGCAGCTGGCCGCCGGGCCGCAGCACCCGGTGCGCCTCGGCCAGGGCCTGCGCCGGGGAACGGACCGAGCACAGCACCAGGCTGAAGAGCACGCTGTCCACGCAGGCGTCGGGCAGCGGCAGGGCCTCGGCCTCGGCGGCCACCACCCGAACCTCCACCGGGCCCTCCCTTGCCCTGCGGCGCAGGTAGCGGAGCAGGGCGCCGTCCGGCTCGGCGGCTACCACGGCCCGTACCCGCCGGGGCGGGTACAGCCCCACCAGGGCCCCGTCGCCGGCGCCCACCTCCAGCACCAGCCCCCGGGCATGCTCCGCCAGCTCCCGCCGCAGCTCCCGCAGGCCGGCCGGCTCCAGGCGGTGCCCCAGGTGGTGCATGAACCAGGCGAACAGCCGGTGCTCGCGCATGGTCAACCGCTGCCCGCCGATGCAGTGGCGGCTGCACCGAACCCGATTTCCCGGGAAATGTCCTGCACGGCCTGGTCCACCACGGCCACGATCCGGTCCGCCTCCTCCTCGGTCAGGCACAAAGGAGGCGAGAAGGAGAGAACGTCCCCCAGCGGGCGCAGGATAACCCCCATCTCCCGGGCCCGCAGCGCCACCCGGTCGCCCACGCCCATGCCGGGCGGGAAGGGCTGGCGGCTGTCCCGGTCCTGCACCAGCTCCACCCGGGCCAGAAGTCCCACGCCGTCCACGTGGCCTACCACGGGATGGCGGGCCAGGGTGCGCAGCCCTGCCAGCAGCCGCTCACCCACCCGGCGGGCGTTTTCCACCAGCCTTTCCTCCTCCAGGATGCGCAGGTTGGCCAGGGCGGCAGCGCACGCCGCCGGGTGGCCGCTGTAGGTGTTGCCGTGGCGGAACGGCCCGGCCCGCTCTTCGCTGCGGTAGAAGACGTCGTACACCTCCTCGGAGACGGCCACCGCCCCCAGGGGCACGTAGCCGGAGGTGAGGCCTTTGGCGAAGGTCATGATGTCGGGGCGCAGGCCCCACCGGCGGGCGCCAAACCACTCCCCGGTGCGCCCGAAGCCGGTGATGACCTCGTCCAGGATGAACAGCACCTGGTAGCGGCGGCAGACTTCCTGCAGGCGGGCCAGGTAGCCCTCGGGCGGGACGATGACCCCGCCCGCCCCCTGCACGGGCTCCGCGATGACGGCCGCTACCGTCTCCGGCCCCTCGAACTCGATGATGCGCGCCATCTCGTCGGCGCACGCAAGGCCGCAGCGCTCCGGGGAAAGCCCCAACGGGCAGCGATAGCAGTACGGGGCGGGGCCGTGGCGGAAGCCCGGCACCAGCGGCTCGAACATGGTGCGGTTGGCCGTGACGCCCGAAGCGCTCATGGCGCCGAAGGTGACCCCGTGGTAGGCCCGGCGGCGGGAGAGGATCTTGTAACGGCCCGGCTGCCCCTTGAGCCGCCAGTACTGGCGGGCGATCTTCAGGGCCGTCTCCACCGACTCGGAGCCGCTCCCGGTGAAGAAGATGCGGGCCATGCCCTCGGGCGCCAGCAGGCCCACCAGGCGCTCGGCCAGCTCGATGGAGGGCAGGTTCGTGTAGCCTTCGAAGGAGGAGAACCAGGCCAGCTCCCGCATCTGCTGGTAGACGGCCCGGGCTATCTCCTCCCGCCCGTAGCCCACGTTCACCAGCCACAGGCCGCCGTGCGCGTCGATGTATTCCCGTCCCTGCACGTCGTACACCCGGGAACCCCGTCCCCGCACCACGGCCACGACCCCGTGCCGCTCCAGAAAGCGAACCCGGGTGAAGGGAGCCCACTTGTAGCGCAGCTGGCGCTGCAGGACGGCATCCGGCTCGTTGGGTGAGGTCACGGCGCATCGCCCCGTTCCGTTGGGCTGAACTGATGCGGCGGGCCGCCTGTCCCCATGGGGGTACGAGGTGCACCCGGGCGGTTCCTCTGCGGCGGCGGGAGGGATGGCCTGCGGGGCCTGCTCGGGCCGGCGCCGGCGGGGAAGGAGCGGCCGGGCAGCTGTCGAAGGCGGCCGCCGGGTGAGGTGGGGCGATGGCGGCGGTGAAGGTGCTGGCCGACGTGGACACGGGGGTGGACGACGCCCTGGCCCTCATCTACCTGGCGTGGGCGCATCGGACGGGCCGGGCGCAGCTTCTGGGATGCGGCACCGTGGCGGGCAACTGCACGGTGGAGCAGGCCACGGCCAACACCCTGCGGGTGCTGGAACTGGCGGGTCTTGAGGTGCCGGTGGCCCGGGGCGCGTGGCGGCCGCTGGCCGGGACCCTGCGCACGGCGCCCGAGGTGCACGGCGAGGACGGGCTGGCCGGCGCCGGCGTCGGGCCGCTTTTCCGAAGGGCCTCCCCGGAGCATGCTGTGGACCAGATTCTGCGGCTGAGCCGCCAGCATGCCGGCGAGCTGGTGCTGCTGGCCACCGGGCCGCTCACCAACGTGGCCATGGCCCTGGCCCTGGAGCCGGAACTGGCCCGGCGGCTGGCCCGGCTGGTGGTGATGGGCGGCGGGGTGCGGGACCTGGGCAACGTGACGGCCGCGGCGGAGTTCAACTTCTACACGGATCCCGAGGCCGCGCAGGTGGTGCTGGAGTCGGGAGTTCCTGTGACGCTGGTGGGGCTGGACGTCACCCACCAGGTGTACGTGGAGGAAACGGACCTGACGCCGCTTCAGCAGGTGGATACGCCGCAGGCCCGCTTCGTCGGGCACCTTCTGCGCTTCGGCATCCAGGCCTACCGCAGGCTGGGCGGGCCCGCACGCTTCTACCTGCACGATCCCCTGGCGGCGGCGGTGGCGCTGGATCCCCGGTGGGTCTCGGGCCGGTGGCTGGCCGTGTCCGTGGAGACCCGGGGCGAGCGCACCCGGGGGATGTGCGTGGCCGACTGGCGCCGGCAGCCCGAAGCGGCCGTGCCGGCCGGGCCCGGGTGGGCCTGGGTGGCCCTTCAGGTGGAAGGACGCCGCTTCGTGGAGCACTTCATGGAGGAACTGGCCCTCTGGGCCCGGGGGGAAGGGCCGGGGGGACGGGCGGAGGTTGCCGGCGGGAGGGACACCCGGGATGAGCCGAAAGCGGCCCACGGCTGACGTGGTGGTGGTCGGCAGCCTGAACATGGACCTGGTGGTGCGCACGCCCCGCATGCCCCGCCCGGGAGAGACCGTGCATGCGGACAGCTTCGCCACCTTCCCGGGGGGCAAGGGGGCCAACCAGGCCGTGGCGGCGGCCCGCATGGGGGCCTCGACGGCCATGGTGGGCCGGGTGGGGCAGGACGGCTTCGGCCGGGAGCTGGTGGAGGGGCTGCGGCGGGACGGGGTGAACGTAGAGTGGGTGCGTGCCCTGGAAGGGGAAACCACCGGCATCGCCTCCATCTGGGTGGAACAGCCCGGCGGGGCCAACGCCATCGCTGTCGTGGCGGGGGCCAACGGGCTTCTGCAGCCCCGTGACGTGGAGGCCGCCGCCGAACTTCTGGGCGGGGCGCAGGCCGTGCTGCTCCAGCTGGAGGTTCCCCTGGCCACGGTGGAGGCGGCCGTGAAGCTGTGCCGGCAGGCTGGGGTTCGGGCGGTGCTGGACCCGGCGCCGGCCCGGGCGGAGGTAGCCGGGTGGCTCGGCCGGCTGTGGGCCATCACCCCGAACCAGCAGGAGGCGGAGGTTCTGGTGGGCGTTCCCGTGCGCAGCCCGGAGGAGGGGGCCCGCGCGTGCCGGGCCCTGCTGGACCGGGGCGTGGCCGTGGCAGTGGTGAAGATGGGAGAGCAGGGCGTGGTGGTGGGCGGGGAGCCGGCAGGCGGCATCTTCCACGTCCCGGCCC
>DATCLL010000152.1:0-1764 GCA_036563935.1 Limnochordales bacterium
CGGTTACCTTCGGGCTGCCCAAGCCGGCCCACGTGCTGTACCCCGCTGCGGGGCTGTGCGGCCGGGTGTGGGTGGCGGACATCGGCTTTCCCCGGGCTCTGCTCGATGAGGCCCCGGCCGCCTTCGAGGTGCTGGAGGAGATCCAGGTGGCCGCGTGGCTGCCGGCCCGCCCCCCGGCAGCCCACAAGGGCACGTTCGGCCACGTGCTGGTGGTGGCAGGGTCCCGGGGGATGGCGGGGGCCGGATCCCTGGCCGCCCGGGCAGCCCTTCTGGCGGGAGCAGGGCTGGTCACGTGGGCCGTGCCCCGGTCCCTGCAGGACCTGGCCGCCTCCCTGGTGCCGGAGGCCCTCACCGCCGGGCTGGCCGACCCCGGGGAGGAGGGGGTGCTGTCCGAAGGGGCCTGGGATGCCCTGCGGGAGCTGGCCACCGGCCGGGACGTGGTGGTGGCGGGGCCGGGCCTGAGCACCCGTCCCGGGGTAGCCAGGCTGGTGGCCCGCATGGTGGGCGAGCTGCCGGTGCCCATGGTGCTGGATGCCGATGCCCTCAACGTGCTGGCCTCCCAGTTAGAGGTGCTGGAGCAGGCCGGACGGGCCCAGCCGGGCCCCCGCCTGGTGCTCACCCCCCACCCCGGTGAGATGGCCCGCCTGTTGCGCACCGACGTGCCCTCGGTGCAGCGGGACCGGGTGGCGGCCGCGCAGCAGGCGGCCCGCCGGTTCGGCGCGGTGGTGGTGCTGAAGGGAGCCGCCACCGTGGTGGCCGCTCCTGACGGGCGCACCTGGGTGAACCCTGCCGCGCTGGCCGCCCTGGCCACCGGCGGGTCGGGAGACGTGCTGGCCGGCCTCATCGGGGGCCTTCTGGCCCAGGGCATGGCCCCCGCCGAGGCGGCATGTGCCGGGGTCTTCCTGCACGCGTGGGCGGGCGTGCTGGCAGGCGGCGGTGACCCCGGCGGGCCGGTGCTGGCGGGCCAGCTGGCGGCGGCGTTGCCCCAGGTCTTCAGGGCGCTGCGGGCGGGGGAACGGGCGCCGCAGGCCCTGCGGCCCCTGCTGCCGCTTGGCCTAGGGCCCGGCGAAGGCGGGGCGCAGCCGCAGCGGCGATGATGCCCTTCACCGCATCCCAGGGCACAAACGGCAGCACGCCGGCTACCAGCACCCGCTCCCAGCTCCATCCCGTGACAGCCTGCAGCTGCACGGCGCCCAGCAGGTAGATGCACGCCACCCCGGCCAGGGCGGCCAGCCAGTCCCGGATCCCGCCCGGCCCCCGCAGGGCGGCCACCAGGCCGGCTGCCAGGATGAAGCCCCACAGGTACCCGCCCGTGGGCCCTACCAGGCTCTGCCATCCTCCCCGGCCGCCGGCGAAGACGGGCAGGCCCACAGCCCCCAGGGCCACGTAGACCGCCATGCTCACCAGGGCCTGCCGTGGCGGCAGCACCAGGCCTGTCAGCAAAACGCCCAGCACCTGCAGCGTCACAGGCACCGGCGTCCCCGGAAGGGGTATGGCCACCTGGGCCAGCACGGCGGTGACCGCGGCCATCACGGCGGCCTGCGCGACCGGCCGCGCTCCTGCCGCCGGTCGGCTTGCCTTTTCCGGCGCGTCCTGGCTGTGCGGATACACCCGCTATCCCTCCTCTGCGGCGTTGCCTGCGCCCGGGCGCAGCGACACGTCCCCCGCGGTCACCGTGGTCAGGCGGCCGTCCGGCCCTTCCAGCACCAGAGCGCCGGTGGCGGGGTCCAGCCCCCGCAGGCGGCCGTGTACGCAGTACCGGTC
>DATCLL010000153.1:0-2130 GCA_036563935.1 Limnochordales bacterium
ACACCCATACGGTGCCCGCCGGGGCCTTTCGGGGCTTCGGGGTGCCCCAGGTGGCCTTCGCCCACGAGTGCCAGATGGACCGCATCGCCCGGGAACTGGGCATGGATCCGGTGGAGCTTCGCCTGCGCAACCTGGTCCGCCGGGGCGAACCCCTGTGGGAGGGGGACCTCCCCATGGACGCCGAGCCGTCGCAGGGGCTGCGGGCTGTAGTGGAGGGTCTGCGCAGGGCCGTGGCGTCGACGCCGGCGCGCAGGCCGTGGGCGCCGGGTGCGCCGTGGGCCGCGGACGTCCGGGTGCTGGCCGGGGAAGGGTTCTCGGTGGCCTTCAAGGCGCCCATGAGCCCCTCGGACTCCGAGGCGGAGGTGCGCCTGGGAGCGGACGGCCAGGCGGAGCTTCGGGTGGGCACCACGGAGCTCGGCCAGGGGGCCCGCACGGTGCTGGTGCAGATCGCGGCCCAGGAGCTGGGCCTTCCCGTCTCCCGCTGGCGCGTCGCGGTGCCCGATACAGACCGGGTGCCCTTCGACCAGTCCACCAACGGGAGCCGCAGCACCACCCTGACGGGGCTGGCCGTGCAGCGGGCCGCCCGGGACCTGCGGGAGCAGCTGGCCGAGGCTGCCCGGCAGGTGGCCGGGCAGCGGCCGCAGCGCTTCGAGGACGGCTGCGCGTGGGTGGGGGAGCAGGCCTGGCCCCTGGAAGAGCTGGTGCGCAGGGTGGCGGGGGAGCAGGGTGCGCTGGTGGGCCGGGGCCGGTACCAGGGGGACCGCACCCCCACGCCCCAGGGGGCCAGGGTGCCCTTCTGGGAGCTGGGGATGGGGTCGGCCCGGGTGGAGGTGGACCCCGAGACCGGCTGGTGGCGGGTGTCCCACTGCGTCACGGCGGCAGACGTGGGCAAGGCCATCCACCCGGAGCTGTGCCACGGCCAGGACCAGGGCGGCGCCATGATGGGGATGGGAGCGGCCCTGTTCGAGGAGCTGCGCTACCAGGAGGGGCAGCTGCTCAACGGCAGCCTCACCGATTACCGGGCCCCCACCTTTGACGTGCTGCCGGACCACCTGGAGTCCATCCTGGTGGAAAACGGCGACGGCCCCGGTCCCTGGGGCGCCAAGGGTGCCGGGGAGAGCGGCGTGTACGTGACCGTGGCTGCCGTGGCCAACGCGGTGTACGCGGCCACGGGGCGCATGCCCCGCCGCCTTCCCCTGACGCCCGAGCGCATGTGGCGGCTGCTGCGCGGCGGCAACGAGGGAGAACAGAGGCAGCAGGCGTAACGAGCAGATTTCCGAGGCTTTGCGGCGAAAGGGGAGGATGCTGGCGTAGTCTTGCCGTGAAAACGCCGCAGGCAGGTGGCTTCAGGCTGGGACGGCGAGGCGGCGGGTTGCGCACCCTCACACTTTAAATTTAAAGTCTAAGCACGGCCGGCAGCCCGCCGGCCGGGGACGGCGAACCCGGTGGACAAACCCTTGCAGGAGCTATCCGACCTCCCCCGGGTCGGCGACCGCACCTACGAGGCCATCCGGGCGGCCATCGTGTCGGGATCGCTGGCGCCGGGCACCAAGCTGACGGTGGATCACCTGGCCCACCGGCTGGGGGTGAGCCGCACCCCCGTGAAGGAGGCCCTGGTCCGCCTGGAGCGGGAGGGGCTGGTGCGCATCGTCCCCCGGCACGGGGCCTTCGTGGCCCGGCTGAGCGTGCCGGACGTGGAGGAGCTGTACGACCTGCGGGAGGTGTGCGAGGGGCTGGCGGCGCGGCGGGCGGCGGTGCATGCCCGCCGGGAGCAGCTGGCCGAGCTGGAAGAGCTTTTGGCCCGGGCGGAGCAGTGCGTGCGCTCCCAGGACCGGGTGCGCTACTCCGACGTGGACGTGCTGTTCCACGGGGCCATCGCCCGCATGAGCGGCAACGGGCGGCTGGTGGAGGTGTTGGAGGGGCTGCGTTCCCAGACTCGGCTTTTGATGGCCGCCTCGGTGGTTCTGCCGGGCCGGCTGCAGCGCTCCCATCAGGAGCACCGGCGCATCTACGAGGCCATCGCGGGGCGGGATCCCCGGCGGGCGGAGGCGGCGGCCCGGGCCCACGTGCGGGCCGTGCGGCGGGCTGTGCTGGCGCACCTGAACGGGGCCCAGGCCCCGGGGGAGGAGG
>DATCLL010000154.1:0-1836 GCA_036563935.1 Limnochordales bacterium
TGGCGGCCTGCCTGGTGGCCAGCATCCCCATCGCCGTGGTGTACAACCTCTTCATCGACCGCTTCATCAAGGGGCTCACGGCCGGCGCGGTGAAGGGGTGAGGAAAGGGGTTGGGGCAAGGCAGGCAAGGCCTGCCGGCGACTGCGCTGGGTAGGCGCTGCATCGACAAACCGCCACGGGGACATCTTAAGGGGGCCGCTGCGCAGGCAAGGAGCTGGTGGCCTTGGAAGCGCAGACCGCCCGGTGGGTGGGGATCCTGGCGGCGGTTCCCTTCGTGATGGTCCTGGGCAACTCCATGCTGGTGCCGGTGTTGCCCACCTTGCAGGCCCGCCTGGACCTGTCCCCTCTGGAGACCAGCCTCATCCTCACCGCGTTTTCCTTGCCCGCGGGGCTCACCATCCCGCTGGCGGGCGCGCTTTCGGATCGGGTGGGCCGCAAGGCGGTGATGGTGCCCGCGCTGGTGCTGTACGGCCTCGGGGGCGCGCTGGCAGGGCTGGCCTCGTGGGCCTGGCCGGAACGTCCCTGGGCGCTGCTTGTGGGCCGGGCCGTGCAGGGGGTGGGCGCCGGCGGCACCTACCAGCTGGCCATGGCCCTGGCCGGGGACATCTTCCAGAGCAGGGAACGCTCCAAGGTGCTGGGGCTGCTGGAGGCGGCCAACGGCCTGGGCAAGGCGGTCAGCCCCCTGGTGGGCGGGCTGGCCGCGGCCGTGTTGTGGTTTTCCCCCTTTTTCGTGTACGGCGTGCTGGCCCTGCCGGTGGCTGCCGCCATCGCCCTGGGCGTGCCGCAGCCGGGCAGGCAGGCAACGGCCGCAGACGGGCAGGGGCGAAAGGGAGGAGGCTACGGCCAGCAGTTGCGGGAGGTGTTTGCCCGGCGGGGTTGGCCGCTGGCGGTGGCCTACGCGGCCGGGCTGGTCACGCTGCTGGTGCTGTTCGGGCTTCTCAGCCGGGCCAGCGACCAGATGGAGCAGCGCTGGCGCATGAGGGAGGCGCAGCGGGGGCTTCTGGTGGCGCTGCCGACGTCGCTGATGGGGCTTTGCGCCTACCTGGTGGGCGCGGGGCTGCAGCGGCGGCCGCAGGCTGCGCCCAAGGCATCGGCGGCCGGGTTCACCCTGCTGGCGGCTTCGGTGCCGGCGGCGATCCTGCTGGCCGGCGAGGGAGGGCCGCTCGGCCCGTGGAGTTCGGGCCGCGGGCCCGGCTGGCTGGTGGGAGCCCTGTGCCTGGGAGGGCTGGGGGTGGGTCTCGTCCTGCCGGCCTTGAACCTGGCCGTGACCGGGGCGGCCTCCCGCTCGCAGCGGGGGCTGGTAACCGCGCTGTACGGAACGGTGCGCTTTGTGGGGGCGGCTACCGGCCCGCCGCTGTTTGCTGCAGCTGCCTCAGGCGCCGCCCGCTGGGGCCTGGCGGCGGGCACGGTGGCGACGGGCCTTGCCCTGGCGTGGGGCTGCGGGAAGGTTCTGCGCGCGGCGTGGGGTGAGCCGGGCAGGAGCCGGGGAGAGGGCGCAGGCGGGCGGGGCGCCGGGGCGGAGGCAGGGCTTGCGAGCCAGCACCCTGAGCCCGATATGCCGTGGGTGTAAGGCTGGGGGTAGCCTGACGGCCGCCGGGCGTGTCAGGGGCCCGGCGGCTGCTGCTCCCCGGCTGCGGCCACGGCAGCTGCCGCATACCAGCCGTCCGCCTCGGGGGCCGGGCGGCTGCCGCCGCGCTTTTTGCGGCGCCTGCGGGCCTGCAGCTTCATGGCCTTGCGCCGCTGTTCTGCCAGTTCGGGGTTGTCCACCTCCCGGGCAAACGCGATGGCGTCGTCCACCCACTGGCGGATGTGGCTCAGGTAGTCCACCAGCTGCAG
>DATCLL010000155.1:0-1991 GCA_036563935.1 Limnochordales bacterium
GGGCGGCCCAGGCGCCCGCGCCTTCCCTTCCGCTACCCACTATAGATATTCGGATCAACGGGCGCCCGGCCACACAGGGGGACCTGGCCACCAGCCTGGGAATCGTGGCGCTGCTGACGGTGCTGGCCCTGGCGCCGGCCATCCTGGTGCTGCTCACCTCCTTCACCCGCATCGTGGTGGTGCTCTCCTTCGTGCGCCACGCGCTGTCCACGCCCCAGGTGCCGCCCAACCAGGTGCTGGTGGGGCTGGCCCTGTTCCTCACGGCCTTCACCATGTATCCCACGTGGCAGCAGGTGTACGGGTCCGCGGTGGGCCCGTACCTGGAAGGGCGCATCGGACAGCAGGAGGCGTTGCGGCGGGCCGAGGTGCCCCTGCGGGAGTTCATGTTCCGCAACACCCGGGAAAAGGACCTGGAGCTGTTCGTCAGCCTCTCGGGCGACAGGCGCCCGCGCAGCCGGGAGGAGGTGCCCACGCTGGCCCTGGTGCCTGCGTTCGTCATCAGCGAGCTCAAGACGGCGTTTCAGCTGGGCTTCGTGCTGTTTGTCCCCTTCCTGGTCATCGACATGATCGTGGCCACCACCCTGATGTCCATGGGGATGCTCATGCTGCCGCCGGTGATGATCTCGCTTCCCTTCAAGGTGCTGCTGTTCGTCATGGTGGATGGGTGGCACCTCATCACCCGCGCCCTGGTGCAAAGCGTGCGCTGACGGGCGGGCGGCGGCACCCGAGCAGGTGCAGGTGCAGGCGCAGGCGATAGCGACGGCGGCGGCAGGCCGCAGGCGGCGGGGAAAGGAGGCCCCGGGGATGACGGAAGCGACGGTGCTCGCCATCGGCCGGGATGCCCTGCTCACCGTGCTTCTGGTGAGCGGGCCGGTGGTGGGCCTGGGGTTGGTGGTGGGGCTGGCGGTGAGCCTGCTCATGGCCACCACCCAGATTCAAGAGCAGACCCTCTCCTTCGTGCCCAAGATGCTGGCGGCGCTGGTGGCGTTGCTGGTCTTCGGGCCGTGGATGATGCGGGTGCTGTTGGACTTTGCGGGCCGAACCCTGGGCAGGTTGCCGGGGTTCGTGGGGTAGGGAGGGCAGCGGGGTGAGCGTGGCCCTGCTGGCGCTGGCGTGGGTGCGCATCTCCACCCTGGTGGCGGCGGCCCGGTCCGTCTTCGGCTGGGCGGGCCTGCCCCCGCTGGCCCGGCTCGGGCTGTCGGCGGGACTGGCCCTGCTGGTGTGGCCCCAGCTGTCCACGGGCCAGCAGCCAGCGGGCCTGCTCCTTTCGGCCGCGCCCGCGACGGGCGCCCCGGCGGCGGCCGGCGGGCAGGCGCCGGTGGCCTGGGCGGTCTGGGCAGCCGCCCTGGCCGGCGAGGTGGCCGTGGGGCTGGCCATGGCCTTCGGGGTGGAGGCCATCATGGCCGCAGCCATGCTGGCGGGCCAGCTGGCCGACCTGCCCATGGGGTTCAGCGTGGCCAACGTGGTGGACCCCACCCTGCAGCAGGAGGTTCCCCTCCTGGGCCAGTTTTACGGGCTTGTGGCGGCAGCGGTGCTGTTCGGCGTCAACGGCCACCACGAGATCCTGCGGGTCCTGGTGGAAAGCCTGCGGGTGGTTCCGCCGGGACAGCTGGTCTTCCATCCGCAGCTGGTGGAGGCGGCGGTGGGGCAGCTGGGCCGGGCGTTCGTGCTGGGGCTGCGCATGGGTGCGCCGGTGCTAGGGGTGCTGTTCCTGACCGACGTGGCGCTGGCGGTGGTGGCCAGGGCCGTTCCCCAGCTGAACCTCTTCGTGGTGGGCTTCCCCGTGAAGCTGGCGTTGGGGTTGGCCATGGTGATGCTGGCGCTGCCCGCGGTGGTCTCCCTGGCCGCAGCGGCGTTGGGGCGAGGCGGGATGCTGTGGGAGGGGGTGGCCGGGCTGGTATGGGCCATGGGGGCCAGGCGCTGACGGCTGCAAAGGCTGTGGCCCCGCGCCCGGCCGCCGGGGGCGTGGGCGACGGCCAGCTGCCGGTGCT
>DATCLL010000156.1:0-2745 GCA_036563935.1 Limnochordales bacterium
GGCCGGCGGCCATGACCCTGCTGGTGCCGGTGGTGAGCCTGGGCGTGCCCCTGCTGGATACCGCCTGGGCGGTGGTGCGTCGCCTGCGGGCGGGGCGGCCGGTGGCCGAGGCGGACTGCGGGCACCTGCACCACCGCCTGCTGGCGGGCGGCCGCATGGAGGTCTGGCAGGTGGTGTTGCTCCTGTATGGGGTGACCGCGGCGCTGGCTGCCGCAGCCTCGGTGCTGCCCCCGCGCAGCCGGCCGGGGGTGGGGCTGGCGCTGGCGTTGGCGGTGGCTGCCGTCGTCCTGTGGCTCTCCTCCCGGGCCAGGCGCCGGACGGTGGCGCCCGAGCGGAGGGTGGAAGCAGGCCTTGGCAGTGCGGGTGATGCCGGTCTTCGGTACCCGGCCCGAAGCTATCAAGCTGGCCCCGGTCATCCGCACCCTCGAGGAATCTTCCGACTTTGAGGTCCTGCCCGTGGTGACGGGCCAGCACCGCCAGATGCTGGATCAGGTGCTGGCTGTTTTCCGGATCCACCCTGTGGTCGACCTGGACATCATGGAGGCCGAGCAGAGCCTTACCCACGTCACGTGCGCGGCGCTCTCCGGGCTGGAGCGGGTGCTGCGGGAGCTGCGGCCCGATGTGGTGCTGGTTCAGGGCGACACGACTACCACCTTTGCGGCGGCTCTGGCAGCCTTTTACCAGCGCATCCCGGTGGGGCACGTGGAGGCGGGCCTGCGCAGCGGCGACCTCGGCAATCCCTTTCCCGAGGAACTCAATCGGCGCCTGACCGCCGTGGTAACCCGCTGGCACTTCGCGCCGACGCGCCGGGCCCGCCAGCGCCTGCTGGCCGAGGGCGTTGACCCGGCGCAGGTGTGGGTGACCGGCAATACGGTCATCGACGCGCTTTGGGACGTAGCCCGGCGCACCACCTTTGCGCCCAGGGGCGAACTGGCCCACCTGACGGCACGAGGGCTGCGGCTTTTGCTGGTGACCACCCACCGGCGGGAGAGCTGGGGCGAACCCCACCGAAGGGTTTACCGGGCGCTGAAGGAGTTGGTGAGGCGGTTCGAGGACGTGGCCGTGGTGCTCAGCGTGCACCCCAACCCCGCCGTGCGGCGGGTGGTGGAAGAGGAGCTGGCCGGCGCCGAGAGGGTGGTGCTCTTGCCGCCGCCCGATTACGGGGAGTTTGTGGGCCTGCTGAAGGCCTGCTACCTGGTGCTGACGGACTCCGGCGGGATTCAGGAGGAAGCGCCGGCGCTAGGCCGTCCGGTGCTGGTGCTGCGGGAGGTGACGGAGCGGCCCGAGGGGCTGGAGGCCGGCTGCGCCCGGTTGGTAGGCACGGACCCCGTCCGCATCGTGGAGGAGGTGGGCCGCCTCCTGAGCGACCCCGCCGCTTACCAGCAGATGGCCAGGGCCCGCAACCCTTACGGCGACGGGCTTGCCGCGCGCCGCATCGAACAGGTCCTGCGCCGCGCCTTCGGCCTGCCCGTGGGCGAACCGGTGGTTCCGGCGAGCTTCGATGGATGATGAGGCGTCCTGCCAGGCAACCAGGGCAGGTCGCACAAAACCGTTGCCTGCGGAAGGGTGATCGCCCTATAATACGCTGTGTTGTGCCGCGGCCTGAAAGGGCCGGGCGCCCCGTGGCTTCGGTGACGGGCGGGCCTTAAGTGCAGCGGGGCCGCGGTCCGCGCAGGCGCTCCGGGTGGCCTTCCCTCCAGGATCTGGGGCGCTACGGGGAGTTGAGTTCCTGGGTCCTGGGCACGGCTGGGGTGCTGGTGCTAGGAATTTGGGGCGGGAGTGCCGCGGACAGGCGGTTCGGCACGGCGCCCTGGCTGACCCTGGCGGGGACCCTGCTGGCGGTGCTGTGGGCGATGGGCTCCCTGGTCCGCGAGGTGCTGCGTCTCCAGGACCGGCGCCGCCGCTGACGAGGGCGCCGGCCTGTGGCGTCCGCGCGCGTGCTCGTGAAGATTATCTCCGGCCGGAAGGGAAACAGCCCTGGGGGCGGTAGAGCACAACGGCGCGCCGCAGCCTCGCGCGGCGCGCGGCAGGCTGGTGCGGGCCCTCAAGAGGGTTTTCGGGGACCGCACCTGGGCACTGGCCGGGATTGGCGCCACCGGAGCGGCCATCGCCGGGGTTTTGGGATATCCGGAGGCCGCGCGGGGCGTCATCGTGGGCACACCGGCAGGCGTGCTCAACCACTGGATGACCCGGCTGGCCATGGGACGGTGGAGGGGCAGTGCCACGCGGGGGGCTGCCTGGGTGATGGGGGCCTCCAGCTTGCGGCTGCTGCTGGCGGGGGCTCTGCTCTGGTGGGCAGCTGGCCGGGGGCCGGCCTTCCTGGTGGGTACGCTGGGCGGGCTTCTGGTGGAGACATTGGATTACGCCATCCGACTGCCGGCGCTGCTGCGGCGGTCGGGCCGGGGATAGGGGGTGCAGCCTCCGGTGGAGTTTTTATTGGCCCGGCTCGAAGCCATCGGTGAGGTGGTCCAGGAGCTGGCGCCGCGGCCGGTCATCCACGTGGGCCCCTACGTGCTGACGTCCACCGTGGTCAACAGCTGGGTGGTGGTGGCGGCCATCGTCGTCCTGGCCTACGTGGTGGGCCGGCGCATCCAGGAACGCCCTCGGGGCCTGCAGACCCTGGCTGAGGTTTACTACCAGTTCATCGAGGGGCTTCTGCACTCCGCGCTGGGACATGCCGACCGCCGGTTCGTGCCCCTGGTCGGTACCTACTTCTTGCTGGTGCTGGGGCTCAACTACGCCTGG
>DATCLL010000157.1:0-3692 GCA_036563935.1 Limnochordales bacterium
ACGGCACCCCCTGCGTTCCCTGCACCCCCCTCGCCTGCTCCAGGGCCCGGCGGTTGGCCCACTGAACCCGATAGCCCGGGGCCACCAGGAACGCAGGCATCGGAAGGGCTTCCAGCCATGCCTGCCAGGCTTCCCCGGGGCTAGGCAGGCCCTCCATGGCGCGGCGGCTCCCTCCCGGCGACGGCAGCGACGGCGGTACCGATGTGTTGCCAGGAGCGGGGTCAGATTTCGACCATTGGTGATGGCGGTCCTGCTGTCGCCGGCACCGGCCTTGCTTGCCACCGGTGGTCCCGGCGCTCCTAGCGGCGCCCGGCGGGCTGCTCCAGGAACTGAAACCACTCCCGGGCGTACACCACCCTGCCGCCCACCACGGTGAGCATGGACTCGATGTCCTTGACCTGCTCCACGGGAACCGTCAGGACGTCCCGGTCCAGCACCGCCAAATCCGCCCACTTGCCCACCTCCAGGCTACCCCGGCGGTCCTCCTCCCGGCTCAGCCACGCCCCCGCCAGGGTGAACATCCGCAGCGCCTCCTCCCGGGTGGGAACCTGGTCGGGCCCCCGCAGGGCCGTACCGGAGACAGTGGCCCCCGTGAGCAGCCACCACATGGTCACGAAGGGGTTGGCGGGCGAGAGTCTCGGCCCGTCCGTGCCCGCCGCCACCACCACGTCTTGCTGCAAGGCGGCGCGGATGGGGGGCGCCCGGCTCGCGGCCGCATCGCCCAGGGCTGCCCGGAAGCGCTCTCCCTGGAAGTACAGCCGGCTTTGCACGCACCACGCCAGCCCCAGTGCCCGAAGCCGCTGCAACGTGGCCTCGGAGCCGTCCTCCAGGTGGGCCACGCACCACCGCAGCCGGCCCAGGGGAACTTCCCGGTTCACCCGCTCCAGGATGGCCAACAGCTGCCGGGCCGTGTAGTCGTTGGAGGCGTGCAGGTGGACGCTGTAGCCCCTTTCGGCCGCCAGGCGCAGAACCTTCTCCACCCGCTCCAGCGCGTCCGGCAACAGCTCCATCTTCTGTCCGAACCGGTCGCCGTCGTGGGCGTCCCACACCAGCACCTCGCCGAAGCCCAAAAAACGCAGCATGTCATCCCCGAACCCGGCCGGCAGCAAGGCTGCCCAGCGGGCCAGCTCCTCCACCTCCTGGCCGGGCGTCTGGGCACTGGCCAGGTAGCGCACCCGCAGCGGCAGCTGCCCCGACGCCCACAGGTGGGCAACCGGACGGTACAGCTCGGCCGCGGGGGCCACGCCGCCGGCGTCGATGATGCCGGTAACCCCCCAGCGGGTCAGCTGGCGCAGGTACTCTCGGGTGCCGGCCAGCTGCTGATCCCACGAGGGCCGGGGAATGCGGGAGCTCAGGTGCGCGAAGGTGCGCCAGTCGCCGGTGACAAGCCCCGTCAGCCGTCCGGCCGCATCCCTCACCAGCCTCCCTTGGGGAGGGTCGGGGCTGTCCGAGGCCAGCCCCAGGGCCAGAAGCGCCCGGCGGTTCAGCACCGCGTACTGGCCCAGGTGCTGCACGTAGACGGGGTGCTCGGGAGCCACCTGGTCCAGTTCCTGGGGGGTGGGGCCGCGGCGCTCCCGAAACTGGTCCTGGTGCCAGCCGCCCCCCACCACGATCCACGTTCCCGCAGGGCTGCGCCGGGCCATCTCGGCGATGAGCCGAAGCCCCTGCTCCAGGCTCGTCACCGAGGCCCAGCTGAGCTCCGCACCGTAGGTCAAGCCGGCCAGAAGCCCGTGGGTGTGGCTGTCGATGAGCCCCGGGATGACCGTGCGCCCACCCACGTCCACCACCCGGGTTTCCGGCCCGATCCAGCGCAGCACCTCCCCGTTGCTTCCCACGGCCACGATGAGCCCGTCCCGCACGGCGAGGGCCTGGGCGATGCGGGAGCGGGCGTCCAGGGTGACCACCTTGCCGTTGAGCAGCACCAGGTCGGCAGGGTGGTAGGGCGCCGGGGCGGCCGGCGCCGCCAGGGCCGCCGCTGCGGGGGCATGCCAGGCACCGCCGGCCCAGCACGCAGCCGCCGGCAACGCCAGCAGCGGCCTTAGCCACACCATGGCCCTCGCAAGACAGTGGAAAACGGTTTTACACCCCGCCATCCCGTCGCCCCCCTTTGCCGCAGGCCCCGGCGGGTTTTGCCAGGCGGCGTTCGATGGCCGCGCCCGCTGCCCTGCTTTCCTCACGGCCCGAAGGCGGCTGCCCACTGCTCCCAGGGCAGCTGCCGTTCCCCGGGCCGGTACGGGGAGTAGACGGCCAACCGGTCCAGAAGGCCCCGGTAGCGCTCCTGCAAAGCCCGGGGAACCTCCTCGGGCGAGGCTTCCACGGCCACGGCCTGCAGCACCTCGTCGGGAACCACCGAGGCCATCTCCTGCCACCGGCCCAGGCGGGCCAGTCGGCTCAGGCGCTGCCCTACCTCCCCCCACCCGTGGTGCTCCAGCACCCGGCGGTACGACGGGGTGGAGGCGTAAAAGGCCACCTGGGAGCGCACCTGCTCCCGCACGGCGGCCAGCTCCTGGGACGTCCGGCCAGTTACCACGAAGACGGTGCCCACCACCTGTACCGCCTGCCGGGGCCTGCCCGAGCGGGCCAGGCCCCCCTGCAGCGCCGGAAGGAGCACCTCCCGCAGGTACGCGGGCGTGTGAAAAGGGTGAACGTGAAAGGCATCTGCCAGCTCCCCCGCCAGGCGGGCCCAGGCCGGGTTCACCCCGGCCAGACCCACGGGGATGCGGGGATGCGCCACGGGGCCCGGGTTGAAGAAGGGCGTCATCAGGCTCAGCCGGTAGAACTTCCCCTCGACCCGCAGGGGTTTGCCGGTCTGCCAGCACTCCCATAGGGCCCGCAGGGCTTGCACGAACTCCCGCATGCGGCCCAGGGGGGAAGCCCAGGTGGCGGCGTAGCGCCGCTCGATGTGGGCCCGCACCTGGCTACCCAGGCCCAGGCGGAACCTCCCCTCTCCCAGCGCCGCCAGGTCCCAGGCCGCGTGCGCCACCACGGTGGGGCTTCGGGCGAAGGCGATGGCCACCTCGGTCATCACCTCCACCCGCCGGGTGGCCGCCAGGGCCAGAGCCGCGGCCACGAAGGGCTCGTGGCGGGTCTCCGAGAGGCGGACCGCGGCAAAGCCCGCCCGTTCCGCCTGCGAGGCGAGCCAGCCCACCTCGGACGGGCTGGACGGCTCGATGCGGGCATCCAGCAGCACGGGTGCGTCCCCTTTCTGCGAACCTGCAACGGGGCTCCCCGCCCCCGGCAGGCCCGCCGCCATCTCCGGCAACGTTAGACTCGACCCGTCCGCATCCCTGGTGGCAGCGCGGTCGGTGGAGCGGCTCACCGCCCTTGAGGTGCAGGGCCTTGACGGACGAACTGGCGCCCCGGCGTTGCTGCCGGGTTTCGGGCGAGGCAGGGCGGGCAGAGCGGCGCTTCGGCGCTGCATTGACGCCGGCACACGACGCACCCTATAATGGGGCCCGGAACGCCGGTGCCCGGGTGGCGGAACTGGCAGACGCGCACGTTTGAGGGGCGTGTGGGGGTAACACCTCATCCGGGTTCAAGTCCCGGCCCGGGCACCAGCGATGCGGGGCCGGAAGTGGTCCTGACTGAGCGTACGCCCAACCGGAGTATCGGTCCTGTCCGCCCTTGCTGTCCGTGGTCAGGCCAGCAGACACCAAGTGATGCTGGGGATCCGTTTCCGACCGCCAGGTATT
>DATCLL010000158.1:0-5682 GCA_036563935.1 Limnochordales bacterium
TGCGGGGTCTGCGTCGCGGGAGGGCAGCAGGACGAAAGGGCCAATGACGCACCGCGCTTCGGACAGCAGGGTGCTCCTGTCCGTGGTGATCCCCGCCTACAACGAGGAACGGCGCATCGCCCGCACCTTGCAGGACATCGCACAGTTCGTGACGCCCGGTGCTGTGCTGGACGAGGAGGGCCACAGGCTCGGCCTGGACAACCTGGAAATCATCGTCGCTGACGACGGCAGCACCGACGCCACCCGGGTAGTCGCCCGGCAGTCGGCCTGCCGGATGGGGTTGGCCACGCGGCTGCGGCTTGTGTCGTCGCCGGTCAACCGGGGCAAAGGGCATGCGGTTCGGTCCGGGATCCTGAACAGCCGGGGTCTTTACGTGCTGTTCTGCGACGCGGACGGGGCCACGCCTTTTCGAGAGGTCTGCCGGCTCTTTGCGGCATTGGGGGCCGGCTACGACGTGGCCATCGGCTCTCGGGACGCGCCGGGTGCCCGAGTGGTGGTCCCGCAGCCGTGGTACCGCCGGCTTCTGGGCACGCTCATGCGGGTTTTCGTGCGGCGCGTGGTGGTGGGTGGCTTCCGGGACACCCAGTGTGGGTTCAAGCTGTTCCGGGGGCAGGTGGCCCGGGACATCTTCTCCCGCCAGGTGCTGAACGGCTTCGGGTTCGACGTGGAGGTCCTGTTTCTGGCTCGACGGCTGGGATACTCGGTGTGTGAGGTTCCCATCGAATGGCACGACCAACCGGGCTCCAAGGTGGATCCCCTGCGCTCACCCCTGAAGATGCTGGCAGAGCTGGTCCGCATTCGGTGGCTGCACCGCCACCTGGCGGGGGCCTCCCGGCGGGCGGCGTGCCGGGCAGCCCACCGCCGGGCAGGCGCACCGCAGGCCGCCGCGGCGAGATGGCCATGCCTGTAGTGGTGATTCCGCTGGTGCTGACGTGCGTGGCGTTAGGCGTGGCGGGACAGCTCGCGATGAAGTACGGGGTGGGGCTGTCCGGGCAGGGCGGCGGCTCCGGGTGGGCAGCACCCTGGCGGCTGCTGCAGCAGCCCATGGTGCTGGTGGGCCTGGGGCTGTATGCGGCCAGCAGCCTTCTGTGGCTTACGGTCCTGAGCCGGGCACCCCTGAGCGTGGCGTACCCCATGCTCAGCCTGGGCTACGTGGGAGTGGCGCTGCTTTCGCGGTGGCTGTTCGCTGAACCGCTGAGCCCGTTGAAGGTGTGGGGCATCCTCCTGGTGTGCACCGGCGTAGCGCTGCTGGCCCAGGGGTCACGATGAACGGGTGGCCGTGGGCTGCGGGCGCGCTGTCCCTGGTTACCGGAGCGGTTTACCTGTTGCGGCTGGGCCTGCCGGCCCTGTGGGATTCCGATGAGGCCATCTACGCAGAGATCGCCCGCCACATGCTGCGCACCGGTGACTGGGTGCTGCCCGTCTTCAACGGCGAGCCCCGCTTCGACAAGCCCCCGCTGGTGTTCTGGCTGCAGGCCCTGGCCATGCGGCTGGTGGGGCCTGGGGAGCTGGCCGCTCGGCTGCCCTCGTGGCTTGCGGCCATAGCCTGCGTCGCGAGGGTGGGGGCCTTCGCGGGCCGCAGGGTGTCGGCCCGGGCGGGCTGGATGGCGAGCCTGGTGTTGGGCACCAGCCTGCTGTGGTGGGTGGAGGGGCGCATAGGGCTTCTGGACACCGCCCTGACCCTGTTCATCGCCCTGGCCATGGAGAGCGTACAGCGGGTGGACGAGGGGGAGGGGCCTGCCCACCTGGCCCTGTGGTGGTGGCTTGCCCTGGGGGTGCTCACCAAAGGGCCGGTGGCCGTGGTGCTGGTGGGGGCAGGCGCGTTGTTGGGCCTGGGCTGGCGGCGGTTCGCCCGGCACCTGTTCAGCCGGTGGACCCTGGCCGGCGTCGCGCTCTTTGCGGCAGTAGTCCTCCCCTGGCATGTGGCCGTCTACCGCCGGGCTGGCAGCCAGTGGGTGGCGTCCTACTTCGGATACCACATGTGGACGCGTTTCGTGCAGCCCATCGAGCAGCACGGGTACGCCTGGTACTTCTACGGGCCCGTCCTGCTGGCGGGCTTGCTGCCGTGGAGCGGCCTGGGCCTGGCCGCCCTGGCGGATGCGGCAGTCCGAAGCGTCGCGGGCCGGTCGGGGGGCTGGCCGGCGTCGGGGCAGCGGCGGCCGTCCAGGGCATCGAAAGAGCCCAGGCGGTCCGGCCACGGCGGGCGGCTGCCCGTGCGGCTACTGGCCGGGTGGGCGGCGGCGGTGGTGGTGTTCTTCAGCCTGTCCCGCACCAAGCTTCCGGGGTACGTGCTGCCCGCGCTGCCGCCGCTGGCGCTGCTGCTGGCCGGCTGGCTGGATGAGCGGGCTGCAAGGCCCGGCGCTTCCTTCCTGCATGCAGGGGTGGCCCGGCGCAAGGACCTGTGGCTGGCTGCCGGCATGGGGTGCACCCTGGTGGCCAGCCTGCTGGCGGGGCTGGCGCTCTGGTGGGCCCGGCCCTGGGTCCCGGCGGAGTACGAGGCGGCCTACCGGGTTCTGTTCGTGCTGCCCGGCGGGATGGCGGCGGCCAGCCTGCTGGCTCTGGTGGCGGGGCAGCGCAGCCAGGAGCCCCGCGTGGCCGCAGCCGTGCTGGGGGCCGCAACCCTGGTGCTGTGGGCGGCGGCCGCCTGGTGGCTGGTGCCCGCGGTGGACTCGGCCAGGCCCGTGCGGCCGCTGGCCACGGCGGCCCGGCAGTACGCCCGCCAGGGCGTTCGGGTGGTCAGCGCCCTGGGGGACAGCAGCACGGGCTTTTACGTGGACAGGCCGGTGCTGTACGTCGGCACCGCCGCCCAGGTGCGGGACCTGTTGGAGCAGCCCGGTACGCCCACGGTGGTCCTGGTGTCCGGCACCCTGTTGGAGGAGCTGCAACAACGCTACGCCGACCTGCAGGTGCTGGCCCGCTCCGGCTCCGCCGCCCTGGTGGGGCGGGCGGCCCAGCTGCCGGCTCCCTCTACCGAAGGGCCTCGATGATGGCCCGGCAGAAGGCCGGCAGGTCGTCGGGTTTGCGGGAAGTGATGATGCGGCCGTCCACCACCACCTCCGCGTCCACCCACTCCGCGCCGGCGTGGCGCAGGTCGTCGCGGATGGTAGGCCAGCTGGTGACACGCCGTCCCTGGACGATCCCGGCCGAAGCCAGCATCCAGCCCGCATGGCAGATGGCCGCTACCACCTTGCCCGCCTCGTGCATGGCCCGCACGAAGCCCACCATGGAGGCATGGCGACGCATCATGTCGGGGGCATAGCCGCCCGGGATGACCACGGCGTCGAACTCCTGCGGCCGCACCTCGTCAGCGCCCCGGTCCGCCCGGGCCGCATACCCGAGCTTGCTCTTGTACGTCTCCCCCGCCTTGGGCCCCACCACCACCACTTCCGCGCCGGCCTCCCGCAGCCGCAGCACCGGGTACCAGAACTCCAGCTCCTGGTAGAGCTCCTCCACCAGGACGGCCACCCGCTTGCCCCTCAGTTCCATACGGCACCCCTCCCTGTCGGAGTCGCCCATGGGGGACTGCGTCCAGGATGGTACCACAGCCTGGCATGCAGTGCATCCGCCGGCAGCGGATCCCGACCCCTTGAAGCGGGAAGTGGCACCTTCCCAATGGTATATTGGGGGACGGTGGGGGGAGGAGAAGCCATGCGCATGGCTGGTGAACGCTACCACAAACCCTGGACAGGCAGCTGGAACCGCCGGGCCCGGCTGTGGGCGGCGGCAGCGTTGCTGGCAGTGCAGGCCGTGCTGGCAGCGGGCGTCCATCAGGTGGCCTACGGCGGGGCGCCCGGGAGCGTGGTGCTGACCACCGACTTCCCCGGGGTGGCCGTGAAGCCGGGGGAGACCAAGACGTTGTCGCTGACCCTCTACAACTACACCGACACAGGCCGCACCGTGGACCTCGCGGTGGTGCGGGTGCCGGCGGGCTGGCAGGCCATCCTCAAGGCGCGGGGCATGCGGGTTCACCAGGCCTACGTGGGCCCCAAGGAGGAGAGCCGGCCTGGCTCCACGTTCCTGGACCTGGAGGTGCGGGTGCCCAAGGACGCCCGCCCGGGCGACTACCCCATTCTCCTCACCGCCGGGGGCTCCCAGCTGCCCCTGAGCCTGCGGGTCAGCCGTGAGGCCGGCGAGCAGGCGGTGGAGCTCACCACCCAGTACCCGGAGCTGCGGGGGCCGGCAGGGGCGCAGTTCCAGTTCCCGGTGGACCTCACCAACCGCACCGGGGAGGACCAGACCTTCCAGCTGTCCGTGCAGGGTCCGCAGGGCTGGAAGGTGGAGCTGACCCCCCGCTTTGAGGACCGGCAGGTGGCCAGCATCGGCGTGCGCAACGGTGCCACGCAGAGCCTGGAGGTGAAGGTGACCACGCCCGAGCGCATTGCGGCAGGCACCTACCCGGTGGTGGTCAAGGCGTCGTCGCCCGCGGGCGAGGCCACCCTCAACCTCAACACCGTGGTGGTGGGCACCTACGAGCTGCGCCTGACCACCCCCACAGGGCGGCTCAACGCCCAGGGCGTGGCCGGGCGGGACAGCCCCCTGAAGCTGGTGGTGGAGAACACCGGGACGGCGGAGCTGCACAACATCACCTTCTCCAGCGACGCTCCCGTGAACTGGACCGTGAAGTTCGAACCCCAGCGCATCGACGTGCTGGAGCCGGGCAAGACCCGGGAGGTGACGGCCACCCTGCGGCCCGACAGCCGGGCCATCGCGGGGGACTATGCCATGACCCTGCGGGCCCAGGCGGCGGAGGCCTCCACCTCGTCCACGTTCCGGGTGGCGGTCCAGACCCCGACCCTCTGGGGCTGGGTGGGCGTGGGCATCGTGGCCCTGGTGCTCGCGGGGCTGTTCGGAACCTTCCGGGTGTACGGCCGGCGCTAGCAGACTGCAGAGGTGCCAGCGCCGGGGACCTGCGGGGACGGAGGTGCCCGTATGGCGACACCGCAGCCCGTGGCCGCTGCGGCCGGTTCCGTGGCCGCGCCCGCTGACGGCCGACGTCCCGTCATCGAGGCACGGGGCCTGGTCAAGCGGTACGGCCAGCGCCTGGCGGTGCAGGGCCTGGACCTGACCGTCTACGAGGGCGAGATCTTCGGGCTTTTGGGCCCCAACGGGGCAGGCAAGACCACCACCATCCTCATGCTGCTGGGGCTGTCCGAGCCCACGGCGGGCAGCGTTCGGGTGCTGGACGAGGATCCGGTCCGCAACCCCCTGGCGGTGAAGGAGAAGGTGGGCTACCTGCCGGAAAACGTGGGCTTCTACGACGACATGACCGGCTTCGAAAACCTCCTGTACACCGCCCGCCTCAACCGGATCCCCGAGCCGGAGGCCCGCTCCCGCATCGGCTCCCTGCTGGAGACGGTGGGTCTGGCCGATGCCGCCCACCGGCGGGTGCGGGAGTACTCCCGGGGGATGCGCCAGCGATTGGGCCTGGCCGACGTGCTGGTGAAAAAGCCCCGCATGATCATCCTGGACGAGCCCACGCTGGGCATCGACCCCAAGGGCGTCCAGGAGGTGCTGGAGCTCATCGCGCGGCTGGCCCGGGAAGAACGGGTCACCGTGCTCTTGTCCTCCCACCTGCTCCACCAGGTGCAGCAGATCTGCCACCGGGTGGGGATCTTCGTGGGCGGGCGCCTTCTGGCCCAAGGGGGGGTAGACGAGCTGGCCCGCCAGCTGTCGGGTTCTGCC
>DATCLL010000159.1:0-4265 GCA_036563935.1 Limnochordales bacterium
CCCTTGGTGGGTTCCAGGCGGCTGTAGGCGAAGTACGCCAGGGAGTGGCGCTCCCGCACGTGCACGAACAGGCGGGAGTGGGGAAACCCTCCCAGCAGGCCGTTGTACAGCATCAGCCCCGGGTACTGGGCCGAGCGGAAGCGCACCCGGGTGCGAAAGCCCAGGGCCAGCACCTCCTGGCGCACGTCCTGGGTCTCCGAGACCTCCCGCCAGCCGGAGGGAGGTGGTTCCGGCTCCCGGTCCACCTGGCACGGGGGCGGGTCGGCCAGCTCCGCCCGGGGCACGAAGGCAAGCCCGCCCGAAAGCCGCTGCACCAACCCGGCCACCTCATCGGCCGCGACGGGCCCCACCACGGCCAGCTCTGCCCGGCGGGGCACCAGCTGCTCCAGGTAGTGGCGGAACAGGCTGCCCGGCTCGATGGCCTCCAGGTCCTCCCGGCGGCCCAGCCGGTGCAGGGCGAAGGGTTCTCCCCGAAACATCTCCTCGTACAGCCGGTAGACCGCGTACTGGGGCTTGTTGTTGATGATGCCCTCGATGCGCCGGCGCAGCAGTTCCCGCTCCTGGTGCACGTAGGTGGGTACGAACCCGTCGCCCTGCAGGGCAGGGTCGTACAGCACCTCCAAAAGCAGGCGCAGCAGGCTTTCCAGCTGCCCGCTGCCTGCCACCCCGCCGGGGATGAAGCGGTCTGCCACCGCCTCCCCCCGCACCTCCACCAGCTGCACCTCGCCCACCTTGCCCACTTCCACGTGCACCCGGGCGCCGTACATGGACTCCAGCGCCCGGGTGATGGCCTGGGAGGTGGGCAGGCGGCGGGTTCCCCGGCGCAGGACGAAGGGCACCAGGGCGTTGGCGGTGACGGCGGGCGGGTGCAGGGGCAGCCGGACGGCCAGCTTGGCACTGATGGTCTTGAACTGGCCGGTGCTCAACACGTGCACCCGGATGCCGGGCAGCTCCCGAACCTCGAACCAACCGTCGCCTGGGTAAGACAACCGGCGCACCCCATCTCGCCCGCCTGCGGCCAGGGCCCCTTTGCTTCGCCGGGTGCCGGGAAACTCCCTGCCCCGCTGCACAGCCCCCGTACAGTATGGCCGCCGCTACAGCACCACCGCCACCTCGTCCCGGTCGGCCAGCCGGATGGCCTCCCCCACCACCTCTTCCAGCACCGGATCCCCCTCGGCGGCGGTGCGGATCTGGCGCAGCAGGTCGATGCCCCGGCGCACCGCGAAGACGAAGTCTCCCTCGTCCACGGCCGCCTCCGCCAGGCAGTCGTCCAGCCCGTCCCCCCGGGCCCACCGCAGGCAGGCGGCCAGAAGGTGCGGCCCGAACCGCACGGTGGTGAACCCCAGCACATCCCGCTCCGCCTCGGCCACCCGCTGCATGGCCTCCCGCACCGGGCGAAGCCAGCCGGGCAGCCGCCTGGGCCCGTACTCTCCCCGCCTGGGCTCGTAATCCACGCAGACCGCCACGGCCAGAAGCTGCTCGGGGCCCAGGCGGCGCAGGTACCCGTCGGCCAGAAGCTCCGTCACCAGAAGCTCCTGCACGTGGATGCGGCAGGCCATCTCGCCCCGGGAGGTGAGCGCCCTGCCCCGCACGTAGTCCAGGGCCCGCAACACCTGAAGCCGGCGCTGGAACTCCCGTTCGAAGAAGTCCGGCCCGGGCATGGCGCTGGCCTCGGCCCGAAGCCGCGAAAGCAGCCGGCGAAGCTGCCTCTGCCGGCGGGAGGGCGCTTGCTGCTGGCGGGCCTGCTCCAGGGCCTGCTGCGCCCGCTCGATCTCCTGCTGCAGACGGTCGGCGGCACGGGCGTGCTGGTAGGCGGCGAAGTTGCGCCGCAGCACCGCCCGGATCTCCTCGTCGGAGAAGCGGCGCAGCAGGTTCAGCACCGTGTTGTACCCCAGGGTGAACTGGCTGCGCAGGGGCTCCACATCCGCCTCCTGGAAGGAGGGCAGCTCGTCCACCCGGATGTCGTTGAGGTCCACGGCGGCGTACACGTAGCCCCGCTCGTCGATGCCCCGGCGGCCTGCCCGCCCTGCCATCTGGAAGTACTCCCGGTTGGTGATGGGACGAAAGTCCACCCCGTCGTACTTCTGCAAGGCCCCGAACAGCACCGTGCGGCAGGGGAAGTTCACGCCCACGGCAAAGGTCTCGGTGCAGAACAGCACCCACAGCAGCCGCTGCTCGAACAGCTCCTCCACCGCGTCCTTCACCGCGGGCAGCAGCCCTGCGTGGTGGAACCCCACGCCCCGCTCCCACAGGGGCAAAAGCTCCTGCGCCCGCCTGGCCGCCGACGGCGGGTACGGCTGCAGGGTCTTTTCCACCACCTCCCGCACCCGGGCCTTGGCGCCGGCGTCCAGGAAGTCCCGGACACGCCCCAGCTGGCGGGCGTACTGTTCGGTCATGCGGCGGCTGAACAAAAACACCAGGGCCGGCAGGCGCTCGTCCCCGATCTCCTGCAGCACCGCCAGGGGATCCACGGGCGGGTAGCGCACCTTGGGGCCGTACGGCTCCAGCCGCCGGCCCTGGGGCCACAGGCCCCCCCGGTTCTCCAGGCGGCGGGCGTGGCGCACCAGGCGCGCCCGGGTGCACACCCCCAGGCTCGGCTCGTACAGGTGGTGCTCCAGGGGGACGGCCCGCTCGTTCCACGTCACCACGAATACCGGCCGTCCCTGCACGCTTTGGACCCACTCGGCCAGCTCGGTGACGTTGGGGATGGTGGCCGAAAGCCCCAGGAAGCCCACCCCCTGGGGCAGGAACATGAGGCTCTCCTCCCACACGGAACCCCGCTGCGGGTCGTCGATGTAGTGGATCTCGTCGAAGATCACCCAGGCCACCCCGCGCAGGCGTTGCGGCTGCAGGTGCAGCAGGTTGCGGAACACCTCGGTGGTCATGATGGCCACGGGTGCGTCGGGCTGGATGACCACGTCGCCCGTCAGGATGCCCACCTCGGAGGGGCCCAGCAGGCGCTTGAACTCCTTGAACTTCTGGTTGGACAACGCCTTGATGGGGGCCGTGTATACCACCCGCAGCCCCCGGGCGTGGGTGGTCTCGATGAGGTAGTCGGCAATGAGGGTCTTGCCGGTGCCCGTGGGTGCCGCTACCAGGGTGGACAGGCCCGCCTGCAGGGCGGCGATGGCCTCCCGCTGGAAGGGGTCCAGGCGGAACCCCCGGTACTCCTCAGGAGCCCGCTCCGGGCTGACGGGCAGGCGGGTCATGCGGAGGGGGACCGACCCTGCCCGCCCTGGCGGGCGTCCGCGGCCCGGTGGGCCAGGCGGGCGCAGGCAGCTGCCACGATGGCCGCCAGGATGTCATCCAGGAAGGTGTTCACCCGGTGGGGGCCTGCCGGCATGGCCTGCAGCAGCTCTGCGGGACGCACCGCGTCCAGGTAGCCGAAGTTGGACAGCCCGATGCTGCCGTACACGTTGACGATGCTCAAGGCCAGCACCTCGTCCACGCCGAACAGGGGCGGGTTGCGCCGCAGGATCTCGCCCAGCGGCTCGTCCAGGCGCCCCTCTTCGGCCATGACGTCCAGCACCACGCCCGTGATGATGGCGTACTGCACCTCCCGCTTGTCCACCACGTGGTGGACGCTTTCCCGGCACTCCTCCAGGGTCAGCTCCGGCACGTAGGGGCGCTGGAGCCGGTAGACCAGGTGCACCAGGGGCTCCAGGTCCACCCCCCGCATGGCCAGAAGGGCCCGGGCCGAAGAAGGAAGCACAGCCGCCATGGCCGACACCTTGCTGCATGGTACCACGCCGGGGCCCGCCGGGCAAAGCGCCCGTGGGGGGCGTGGCGCCGGTCCGGGCGTTCTTGACCTGTGAAAGCGACGACAATATACTTTCCCCGGACCGGGGCCGGGTACGCCCCAGCACGTTGAAAGGTGGGTTCTACCAACCGATGGCCTCTCGCATGCAGCGCCCCACGGTGCTCCTGGTGTTCGCCCTGGTGGCCCTGGCCATGGTCGTGACGGCCTGCTTTGGCGGAAAGCGGGCGGAAAAGCCGGCAGCGGAGCAGCAGGCGGCAGCTCCCAGCGCGCCCGCCGCCCCTGCAGCCCCCGCGGCTCCCGAGCAGGCTGCCGCCCCGGCCGCACCGGAGCAGGCGGCGCCCGCTGCGCCGTCGGCCCCGCCGGCAGCGGAGGGGGGCGCCATCGTGGTGGTGGCGTCGGACGAGGGCGGCCGCTTCCGCTTCGAGCCCAACCGCATCGAGGTGCGGGCGGGCCAGCCGGTGACCCTGCGCGTGGTCAACCAGGGCCCCAGCCCCCACGACCTGAG
>DATCLL010000160.1:0-3946 GCA_036563935.1 Limnochordales bacterium
GGCGGCTGTCCTGTACGGGCTCATCCTGTGCGACTTCGTGGGCATCCGGGGCGAGGGGACGGGTGGGGCGCCGGTCGGTTCTTGAGTCGGTTCTTGACAGGTTGTCCCTTTGCCCCCTACGATTCGTGGCGACAGACGAGGGGCCCGGCCCGAGAAGAGCCGGGCTGCGGCCGAGGTGCCCGACGCCCCGGATGGCAGGGCGGTAACGGCGAAACCGGTGCAAGTCCGGTGCTGTCCCGCAACTGTGAGCCGGCGGGCTTTGGCCTGCCGGCAAGCCAGGTCGCCCGCCTCGGCCAGGGTTCCGAAGCCTCGCGGTAAGGCGGAGGGCCATGGGAGCGACGTTGGGGCGCGCTGCGTCCCTCCTGGGCGCATGGGTGCTGGCAGCCGCCGCCTGGGCGGCCGCGGCGGGACTGCCGGCGCCGGTTCAGTCCGGCCGGCCGCACGGGGTCAGTGCCGCCCGGGCGGCTGCCCTGCCCGACCGCTCGGCCGCCGGCGCCGTCAGCGTCACCGACGACCTGGGCCGCCGGGTGGTGGTGCAGGCCCCCGCCCGGCGCATCGTCTCCCTGGCTCCTTCCAACACCGAGATCCTCTTCGCCATCGGGGCAGGGCCCCAGGTGGTGGCCGTCACCGACTTCTGCAACTTCCCTTCCGAGGTGCGCCGGCTTCCCCGGGTGGGGGGGATGATGGCGGGCACGGTGAGCCTGGAGCGCATCGTGAGCCTGCAGCCGGACCTGGTGCTGACCGTGGCCGGCCTGCAGCGCCCGGTGGTGGAGCAGCTCCAGCGCCTGGGGCTGGCGGCGGTGGCCGTGGACTCCACCTCCTTCGCCCACCTGTACGAGAACCTGCGCAAGGTGGGCCGGCTCACCGGCCAGGAGAGCGGCGCCGAACGGGTGGTGCAGCAGCTGCAGCAGCAGGTGCAGCGGGTGCAGCAGGCCACCGGCAGCCTTGCCCCCCAGCAGCGGCTGCGGGTGTTTTACCTGGTCTGGGATGAACCCCTCATGACCGCCGGCCCCAGGTCCTTCATCGGCCAGGTGCTGGAGCTGGCCGGGGCGGTGAACGTCTTTGCCGACGTAAGCCAGGACTGGCCGCAGGTGAGCCTGGAGGAGCTGGTGCGCCGCCAGCCCGACGTCATCCTGGCCCCGGCCGTGCACGGCGGCCGGCGGCTGGTGGACCAGCTGCGCTCCCGTCCCGGCTGGAAGGAGCTGAAGGCCGTGCAGGCGGGACGGGTCTACACGGTGGATGACGACCTCATCTCCCGCCCGGGGCCCCGCCTGGGCCAGGCCCTGGAGCAGGTAGCCCGGGTGCTGTACCCGCAGCGGTTCGAACCGGAAGCGGCCGCGGTCAGACCAGCGGCAGGAGCCGACCGCTGATGCAGGCCCGTCAGGCCCTGGCGCGGCTGGGCGCGCTGGCTGCCCTTACCCTTGCAGCACTGGCGGCCGGCCTGATGGCAGGGCCGGTGTGGGTTTCACCCGCTCAGGCCGTCCGGGCCCTGGCCCCCCGCCCGGAGGGCCTGTCCGGCGGGCCGGGGGCTGGCGTGGGTTCCCAGCAGGCCCATGTGCTCATCGTGCGGGAACTCCGGCTTCCCCGCTCCCTTCTTGCAGGCTCTGCGGGGCTTGCCCTGGGGATGGCGGGAGCGGCGCTGCAGGGGCTGTTCCGCAACCCCCTGGCGGACCCCTACGTGGTGGGCGCCTCGGCGGGAGCGGCGCTGGGCGCCACGGTGGCGGTAATGGCCGGCTGGGCGTCGCCCGTGGCCGGGCTTTCGGCGGTGACGGCCTGTGGCTTTGCGGGCTCGCTGGCCAGCGTGGCGGTGGTCTACGCGCTGGCCGAAGCCAGCGGCGCAGGGGGCGTGCAGGGGCTGCTTTTGGTGGGGGCAGCGGTGAGCACCCTGCTGTCGGCAGCGGTGGCGGCGCTTTTGCTGTTCGTGGACAGGCCGTACCTGCAGGTGTACGGCTGGCTGGTGGGCGGCTTTTCGGGGAGGTCCTGGCCGGTGCTGGCGGCCACGGTGCCGGTAATGGCGGCGGGCTGTCTTATGCTGGCTGCGCTGCACCGCTCCCTGGACGCCCTGGCCCTGGGGGAGGAGGCCGCCCAGAGCCTGGGGGTGTCCCTGCCGCGCCTTCGGGCCGCGACGGTGGCTGCCAGCAGCCTGCTGACGGCAGCGGCAGTGGCTGCCGGGGGCATCATCGGGTTTGTGGGGCTGATGGCGCCCCACATGGCCCGCCGCCTGGTGCCTGCCACGCACCGGTGGGTGCTGCCGGCCAGCGGCCTGGTGGGAGCGGCGGTGCTGGTGGCGGCCGACAGCGCCGGGCGGGTGGTGGCGCCCCCGGCGGAGGTGCCCGCGGGCATCTTCACCGCCGTGCTGGGTGCGCCCTTCTTCCTGTACCTGCTGCGCCGCCAGGGGAGGCCTTCCGGTGCGCCTTGAGGCCGACCGGCTGAGCGCCGGGTACCGGGAACGGCCGGCGGTGCGGGCGGTGAGCCTGGCGGCCGAGCCGGGATGCGTGCTGGTCCTGGCAGGCCCCAACGGGGCCGGGAAGACCACCCTCCTGAAGGCCCTGGCCCGGCTCCTGCGGCCGCGGCACGGGCGGGTGCTGCTGGCAGGGCGCTCGGCCTGGGAGCTTCCCCACCGGCAGGTGGCCCGGTGGGTGGCCTTCGTGCCGCAGCAGGAGACGCCCGCCTGGGAGCTGACGGTGGAGGAGGTGGTGGCCTTAGGCCGCCTTCCCCACCGGCAGGCCTGGTGGCGGCGGGGGGAGGCCGCCGATACCGAGGCGGTGGAGCAGGCCCTGCAGGCCACGGGGCTGGCCGCCCTGCGCCACCGACCCGTGGGAGAGCTGTCCGGGGGCGAGCAGCGCCGGGTTGCCCTGGCCCGGGCCCTGGCCCAGCGCCCCAGGGTGCTATTGCTGGACGAGCCCACGGCGCACCTGGACATGGGCCATGCAGTCAGCCTTCTGGCGCTGCTACGCCGGTTGGCCCGACAGCACGGACTGGCGGTGGTAGCCAGCCTCCACGACCTGAACCAGGCCGCCTGGGTGGCCGACCGGGTGGCGCTTCTACACGGCGGCGAACTGGTGGCGCTGGGCCCGCCCGACCAGGTGCTGACGGAGCCGAACCTGCTGCGGGTGTTCGGGGTGCCCTGCCGGGTGCTGCGCCACCCGCCGGACGGCTTGCCGCTGGTGGTTCCCCTGTGGGCGGGCGGATGCCCGGGGAAGGACTCGGGGCCGGACGGGGCAGGCGGCGAAAGCCGGGCAGTTCCGGTGGGGTGAGCGGGCGTGGAGGGCAGGCGGGGGCTTCTCATCGTCTACACCGGACCCGGAAAGGGCAAGACCACTGCGGCGCTGGGGCTGCTGTTCCGGGCGTGGGGCCGGGGCTGGCCCATGTGCGTGGTGCAGTTCATCAAGCACGAAGGCGGGCACTGGGGCGAGGTGCGCACGGGCCAACAGCTGGGCATTGAGTGGTACCGGTGCGGGGATGGCTTCACGTGGCGCTCTCGGGACCTGGAGCGCACGGCCCGGCTGGCCCGCGACGGGTGGGAGCTGGCCCGGCAGAAGATCGGGTCCGGGCAGTACCGGCTGGTGCTGCTGGACGAGTTCACCTACCCGCTTCACTTCGGCTGGCTGGACGTGGACCAGGTGGTGGCCTGGCTGGTGCAGGGCCGGCCCGCCCACACCCATGTGGTCATCACGGGACGGGACGCGCCCGAGGCCCTGCTGGAGGCGGCCGACCTGGTCACCCGCATGGAGCTGGTGCGCCACCCGTACCAGCGGGGCGAGAAGGCCGTGGCGGGCATCGACTTCTGAGAGGCTGCAGGCGCCAGCCCGGCGGCGAGGGGGAGCAGGGGTGCAAGGCCCGGCCACGGGCGGCACGGACAGCAGGGCAGGTTCGGGGCCGGCGCAGCTGCCCCGGCTGGACGGGCAGGCCATGGCGGCCGCCCGAGAGCACCTCGGGCGCCTGG
>DATCLL010000161.1:0-3601 GCA_036563935.1 Limnochordales bacterium
GGAGTGGGTGGACCCCTGCCTGGGCCTGTGCGCCTTCCAGGCCCGCCGGCTGCTGCACCGGGGCGGGGCCCCGCCGGAAAGCCGCCGGGAGCTGGAGCGCTTCGTGCGTACCCTTTACGACCTGGCGGTCTCCAAGGACGCCCAGCTGGTGGAGATCAACCCCCTGGCCCTCACCCGTTCCGGCCAGCTGGTAGCCCTGGACGGCAAGGTGGAGGTGGACGACAACGCGCTCTTCCGCCATCCGGAGCTGGCCGCACTGCGCTCCGAGCAGGCGGACCACCCCCTGGAGCAGCGGGCCCGCCAGGAGGGGCTGGCGTACGTGAAGCTCAGCGGCACGGTGGGCATCATCGGCAACGGGGCCGGCCTGGTGATGGCCACCCTGGACATGGTGCAGCGGGAAGGCGGCCGGCCGGCCAACTTCCTGGACATCGGGGGCGGCGCCCGGGCCGAGGTGGTGGAGCGGGCGCTGCGGGTGGTGCTGGAGGACCCCGACGTGCGGGCGGTGCTCATCAACATCTTCGGCGGCATCACCCGGGGCGACGAGGTGGCCCGGGGGGTGCTGCAGGCCCTTGCGGCCCTGGGCGGGGCCAGGGTGCCGGTGGTGGTGCGCCTGGCGGGCACCCGGGCGGAGGAGGGCCTGCAACTGCTGTCGGGCAGCGGGCTTCACAGCGCGGCCACCTTCCAGGAGGCGGCGCGCCTGGCGGTGCAGCTGGCCGGTTCGTCGCAGCAGGGGCGGGGGGCTGCCACGTGAGCATCCTGGTGGACCGTTCCACGCGGCTGTTGGTGCAGGGTATCACGGGCCGGGAGGGGGAGTTTCACACCCGGCAGATGCTGGCCTACGGGACCCAGGTGGTGGCCGGGGTGACGCCGGGCAAGGGCGGAAGCGAGGTGGCGGGGGTTCCCGTCTTCGACACCGTGGAGCAGGCCCGGCAGGCCACAGGGGCCAACGCCTCCATCATCTTCGTGCCCGCCCCCTTTGCCGCCGACGCGGCCCTGGAGGCCATCGAGGCGGGCCTGTCGCCGGTAGTGATCATCACCGAGGGCATCCCGGTGCTGGACATGGTGCGGGTGGTGGCCTATGCCCGCCAGAAGGGCGCCCGGGTCATCGGGCCCAACTGCCCGGGCCTCATCACCCCCGGCCAGTGCCTGGCGGGCATCCTGCCAGGCAGGGTGTTTACGCCGGGGCCGGTGGGGCTCGTCTCCCGCAGCGGCACCCTCACCTACGAGGTGGTGCACGAGCTGACCCGCAGGGGCCTGGGGCAGTCCACCTGCGTGGGCGTGGGAGGCGACCCCGTCATCGGCACCCGGTTCGTGGACGTGCTGGCCCTGTTTCAGGAGGATCCCGAAACCCGGGCCGTGGTTCTCATCGGCGAGATCGGGGGTACCGACGAGGAGCAGGCGGCCGCCTTCATCCGACGCCACATGACCAAGCCCGTGGTGGCCTTCATCTCGGGCCGGACCGCGCCCGAGGGCAAGCGGATGGGGCACGCCGGGGCCATCATCTCCGGGCGCACGGGAACGCCCCAGTCCAAGGTGGAAGCCCTGACGCAGGCAGGCGTTCCCGTGGCCGATACGCTGCAGGAGGTGGTGGACCTGGTGGCCGCCCGGCTCTAGCGGCCCTTGGGCACCCAGAGGAAGATGGCCCGGCGGCGCCACAACACCCGGGAAAGCAGGATGAGGGCCCAGCGGCGCAGCATGGTGCGTTCACCCCGGTTCCGTAGGAAGTTCGTGGCATCCTATGCAGGCGGCGGGCCGGGTGTGAGGGGCGGCCGAAGGCCGTGCCCGCCGGGGATGTGAGGGTCAGGGATGGAGCACGCGTCCGGGATGGAGGAGACCATGCATTCCCCCCCGCCACCGTCCGCACCGCCCGGCGGGGATGCCGACCAGCCTGCCCGCCCCCTTCACCGCACGCCCCTGGCCTCGCTGCACGAGCGGTCGGGGGCGCGCATGGTGGCCTTCGCCGGCTGGTGGATGCCCCTCAGCTACGCCAGCATCGTGCAGGAACACCTGGCGGTGCGGCAGGCGGTAGGGCTGTTTGACGTCTCCCATATGGGCCGGCTGTGGGTGCGCGGCCCGGAGGCAGCCCGGGACCTGGACCGGCTGCTCACCATCCCCGTGGCGGCCATGGCCCCGGGCCAGGCCCGCTACGGCCTCCTGTGCCTGCCCTCAGGGGGGATCCTGGACGACCTGGTGGTGCTGCGGCTGGGGCCGGAGGAGTTCCTGCTGGTGGTGAACGCCGCCTGCCGGGAAAAGGACCTGGCCTGGCTGGAACAGCACCTGGCGGGGAGCTCCACGGTGGTGGAAGACCGTACCATGGCCAGCGGGCTGCTGGCCCTTCAGGGCCCCCGGGCCGAGGAGGTGCTGGCGGACCTGGCCCAGGAGGTGGACCTGGCCCGGCTGGGCTTTTACCGGTTTGCGCAGGGCCGCATAGCCGGCCGGCCGGTGCTGATCTCCCGGACAGGCTACACGGGCGAGGACGGCTTTGAGCTTTTGTGCGAGGCGGAAGCGGCCTGCGAGCTGTGGGAGCTGCTGGCGGAGCGGGCTTGCGGGGCAGGCGGCTCGCCCGCGGGCCTGGGAGCCCGGGACACGCTGCGCCTGGAGGCCCGCTACCTGCTGTATGGGCAGGACATGGACGAGACTACCACGCCCCTGGAGGCGGGCCTGGATTGGGCCGTGGACTTCGGCAAGGGCGACTTCGTGGGCCGCTTTGCCCTGGCCCAGCAGCGGGAACAGGGGGTGCTGCGCCAGCTGGTGGGGTTTGCGCTGCAGGAGCGGGCGGTTCCCCGCCACGGCTACCCCCTGCTGGACGATTCGGGTCAGCGGGTGGGGGAGGTGACCAGCGGAACCCTCTCCCCGGTGCTGCAGCAGCCCATCGGGCTGGGGTACGTGGTGGCCCCCTGCGCCCGGCCGCAGACCCCGCTGGCCGTGGAGGTGCGGGGCCGGCCGGTGCCCGGCCGGGTGGTGGAGGGGCCCTTCGTACCCCTGCGCACCCGAGCCCGGGGCGGCTCCCGGAAAGGGCCGGCGGCGCCCCGTTGAATCTTTCCCCCGGGTGGGAAGGGAGGCCCGGCCGTGTATCCTGAACACCTGCGCTACACCCGCGAGCACGAGTGGGCCCTGCAGGAGGGCAACCGGGTGAGGGTGGGCATCACCCACTTCGCCCAGCAGGAGCTGGGGGACGTGGTCTACGTGGAGCTGCCGGCCCCGGGCACCACGGTGCAGCAGGGCCAGCGCTTTGCCGTGGTGGAGTCGGTCAAGGCCGTCTCCGACATCTACGCGCCCGTCTCGGGCACGGTGGTCGAGGTGAACGGCCGGCTCAGCACCGAGCCGGAGCTGCTCAACCGCGACCCCTACGGCGAGGGCTGGATCTGCCTGCTGGAGCTGTCCAACCCGGCCGAGCTGGAGACCCTCCTCTCGGCGGCGCAGTACCGCCAGCTCATCGGCGCCGGCGGGGGCACCTGAAGCGCAGACCCGCAGCGGGCAGGGGTGAGACGCGGTGGATTTCGTGCCCATGACGGACCAGGACCGCCAGGCCATGCTCCAGGCCATCGGCGTGCGGGACGTGGAGGAGCTGTTCTCCGACATTCCGCCCCGGGCCCGCCTG
>DATCLL010000162.1:0-2250 GCA_036563935.1 Limnochordales bacterium
GGGGCTCAGCGGGGTACGGGGCGCCCGGCGCATCTACGGGGAGCTGGTCCTGCTGGGCCGCCAGCGTATGGCAGCCCTGGAACTGCTGACGCAGGCCCACCTGCAGGCCACCCAGGCGGCCTGGGCCCTGGCCGAGCTGCAAAACCACAGCCCCCAGGACCCCAGTTACGGGCGCTGGAAGCAACAGGTGGACCAGGGCGCCCGGACGGCCGCCGCCATGGCCCGGCGAGCCCAGGAACTGCTGGTGGACCCCGACAACCGGGAGCGCGCCCGGCTGTTTGCCGAAGGGGTAGAAGCCTGGCTGGCCGGCGCTACCCGCTTGAGCTCGGCCCATGAAGCCGGCTCCCTGACGCCCGAGGAGGCCCGTCAGCAAGCCGACGACCTGCGCACCCGTGTTCTGGAGCCCGCCCTGGAGCAGCTGTCCCAGCTGCAGACGCGCTTTACAGAGCTGACCCGCCAGCAGCTGGACCGAGCCGACAGCGTGTACCGGTCTACCCTGTGGCAGGCGCTGGGGTGGGCGGCAGCCACCGTGGGCCTGACGCTTCTCATCTCCTGGCTCATCGGCCGCACCATCACCGGTGCCCTGGACCGCCTGCGCCGCCGCGTGGAACAGGCGGCCCGGGAGGCGGACCTGACGGCCCGGGCCGAGGTGGTAGCCAACGACGAAACCAGCGCCATGGGCCGGGCGTTCAACGAGCTTCTGGCCACCTTTGAAAGCCTGGTGCAGCGCATCCGGGAGTCGGCACGCCAGGTAGCCGACTTCTCCCGCCAGCTGGCAGCGTCGGCGGAGGAGGTGGGCCGCGGCGTCGGGCAGGTGGCGGAGACGGTGGCCCAGATGGCGGAAGCCAACCAGCGGCAGGCCGCGGCCGCCTCGGCAGCCGCCGACAATGCCCGGCGCACCGAAGAGCTGGTGCGGCACGTGGCCACCACAGCCCGCAACCTGGCCGACGAGGCGCGCCAGGCGGGCCAGCTGGCCCGGGAGGGCCGGGCGGCGGTGGGTTCCGTCACCCAGGCTATGGAGCACATCCAGCGCACCGTAGCCGACTCGGCTCAGGCGGTAGGCGATCTGGGCCAGCGCTCCCAGCGCATCGGACAGATGGTGGAACTCATCACGGGCCTGGCCGACCAGACCAACCTCCTGGCCCTCAACGCCGCCATCGAGGCTGCCCGGGCCGGCGAGCAGGGGCGCGGCTTTGCCGTGGTGGCCGAGGAGGTGCGCAAGCTGGCCGAGCAGTCCCGGCAGGCGGCCGGCGAGATCGCCCAGCTGGTGGCGGACATCCGCCGGGAGGTGCAGCGGGCCGTGGACAACGCCGAAGCCGGCCAGCAGGCCGTTCGGGAAGGGGCGCGGGCGGTGCTGGCCTCGGGGCAGACCTTCGAGAACATCGCGCGTTCCCTGGAGGAGATCGCCCGGCGCATCGGCGAGGTGAGCGCCTCGGCGGACCAGATGGCCCAGGCAGGCGAACAGGCCCTGCGCGCGGTGGACGAGATCGCGGCCATCACCCAGGAGAACTCCGCCGGCGCCCAGGAGGTGGCCTCCAGCACCCAGGAACAGTCCTCCGCGGTCCAGGCCATGGTGCAGGGAGCCCGCCAGCTGGCCGACATGGGCCGGGAGCTGCTGCAGGCGGTCCAGGCCTTCAAGGTAGGGCAGACGGCCGGCTGAGCCAGGAGGGCAAACAGCCCGCGGCGAATCCCGCCACCGTGCGGTGCTCTGGCCGCCGGGCCAGCGCCCTTGCCATCAGCCCGGAGGGGGCAGCCGGGTGGACAGCGGAACCCAGGGCCTTTTGCTGCGCATCTACGTGGGCGACTCGGACCGCTACGAAGGCCGGCCCCTCTACGAAGCCCTGCTCCTGAAGGCCCGGGAGGCAGGCCTGGCAGGGGCGACGGTGATGCGGGGCGTGGCAGGGTTCGGGGCCCACAGCCGCATCCACACCGCCAAGGTGCTGCGGCTGTCCGAGGACCTGCCCGTGGTGCTGGAGATCGCCGACGAGGAGAGCAAGATCCGCCGGTTCCTGCCCACGGTGGAGGCCATGGTCCGGGAGGGCCTGGTCACCCTGGAGCGGGTGCAGGTGTTCCTGTACCGGCCGCAGCCTGCCCGCAAGCCGCCGGCGGGCGGCTAGCCACCGTTCTCACAGCAGCCGGCCCACCACCACGCCCAAGGCCATGCTGGCAAGGCCGCCTATGGCTGCGCCGGCCAGGTTCGCAAGCCCCTGAACCCAGCTCCCGTTCTCCAGCATGCGCAGGGTCTCGTAC
>DATCLL010000163.1:0-5875 GCA_036563935.1 Limnochordales bacterium
CGGCATTGCGGGCACAGGCCGTAGAACTCCAGCAGGTGCCCGTCGATGCGCACCCCCCAGCGCCTCTCGATCCCCTCCATCAGGCTGGCCGGGGCGCACTCCTCCAGCTCGATGACCTGCTGGCAGGCGTTGCACACGAAGTGGTGGTGGTGACCCCGGCGGGCGGCCGCGTAGTGGGCCTGGGCCGTGCGCAGCAGGCTTCCCTGCAGGGCCCCCAGGCGGCTGAGCAGCGCCAGGGTCCGGTACACCGACGCCCGGCCCACGCCCGGGTAGCTGCGCTGCACTTCGGCCACGATCTGGGGAGCGCTTTTGTGGCCGCCCCGGTGCAGCACCTCCACCACCGCCCGCCGTGCCGTGGTCAGGCGGTAGCCGGCGGCCTGCAGCGCCCCCAGCATCTCCTCCGCCGGGCCCCGGGCCGCCCGCCCCGCCCGCTGAGCCCCCGGATCCCCGGGGGCCGGGCGGTGTTGCAGCGGCCGCGCCCGGGGCCTGCCACCCCTCGTCCCTTCCGTCGCCACCGCGCCTACCCCGCATTATTGAGACACTGTTTCACTGCCCCCGTCAACTCCCCCCTGCGCTGCCGCCTGCGCCGCCGTCGGCCGCCTGCCCCAGGGCCAGGCGCAGGAACCGGTGGTGGTTGGGGGCCATGTTGGCCTCGGACAGGTCGTGCACGCTCACCCAGCGCACCTCCACCACCTCGTCCGCCTGGGGCTGCACCGGCCCGCCGGCCACCTCCACCCGGTAGAAGAACCGCAGGGAGTTGAAGGCGTGCTGGAAGAAGGCGATGAACCCCTGGTCGAAGCCCAGGCACTCCCCCACCGTCACGGCCAGCCCGGTCTCCTCCTGGTATTCCCGCTGCAGGCCCTCCTCCAGGCGTTCCCACGGCTGCACCGCTCCCCCCGGGAACTCCCACAACCCGCTGAACCGGGAGCGGGCCACCAGGGCCTGCCCCTGCCGTACAGCCACGCCGTAGGCGGCGGGACGGAAGCGCACCTGCTCGGCCGGGAACGCCCGGGGCTCGCCCCGCACGGTGACGCACTGCACCAGCTTCCTGCCAACCTCCGCCACGGGGTCCACCACCTCGCCCTAAGACTTCCCTCCGTACCCGCCCGGCCCTGCGCAACAGGAGCAAGCCCCCCGAGGGCGAAAGCAGGCGCCGTGAAGGCCGTGCGCTTCTCCACCGGCCCGCTGCGCTTCGTGCTGGGCAAGCTGGCGGGCCGGCTGCATCCTTCCTTTTACACGGGCCCGCTGGGCAGCGTGCAGCTGGCGGAGCTGCCGCCGCCCTCCCTGCCGGGCCCCGACTGGGCCGTGGTGCGGGTGCGCCTGGGCGGCGTGTGCGGAAGCGACCTGCACACCGTCACCCTGGACGCCAGCCCCTCCATGTCCGTCTTCTCGTCTATGCCCTTCGTGCTGGGCCACGAGAACGTCGGGGTGCTGGAGGAGGTGGGCCCTGCCGTGGCGGGGTTCCAGCCCGGGCAGCGGGTAGTGGTGGAGCCGCTTCTGCCCTGCCGGGTGCGGGGGATCGACCCACCCTGCCCCGCCTGCCAGGCGGGAGAGGTGCAGCAGTGCCACCGGTTCACCGACGGCCGCCTGGCCCCGGGCCTCATCGTGGGCAGCTGCAGGGACACCGGGGGGAGCTGGGCCGAGAAGTTCGTCGCCCACAGCTCCCAGCTGGTGGCGGTGCCGGAGGGGGTCAGCGACGAGGCGGCCCTCATGGCAGAACCCTTCGCGGTGGCGCTGCACTCCGTGCTGCGCTTCGGCCCCGGCCCGGGCCAGACGGCGCTGGTCATCGGCTGCGGCGCCGTGGGGCTGTGCACCGTGGCGGCGCTGCGGGCCGCGGCGCCCCAGGCCCGGGTGGTGGCCGTCGCCCGCCACGCCCACCAGGCCCGCATGGCGGGGCAGCTGGGGGCCCACCGGGTGGTGCAGGGGCGCGGCCGCCAGGTGGATGAGGCGCTGGCCGGCGAACTGGGCGCACGCCTTCACCGGGCCCTGCTGGGCCCGCCGGTGCCGGTGGGGGGCGCCGACGTCACCTTCGAGTGCGTGGGAAGCGCCCGCAGCATCACCGATGCGCTGCGCTTCACCCGCCCCGGCGGGCGGGTGGTGCTGGCAGGGCTGGCCTCCACCCCCCGGGGGGTGGACTGGACGCCTATCTGGCTGAAGGAGCTGGAGCTGCGGGGCACCTTCTGCTACGGGCTGGAGAGCTGGCAGGGCCGTGTGGTGCGCACCCTGGAGCTGGCGCTGGAGCTCATGGCCGCAGGGCAGGTGGATCTGGCCCCCCTGGTCACCCACAAGTTCCCGTTGTCCCAGTGGCGCAGGGCCATTGACGTCTCCCTCCACAAGCGCGCGCAGGCCGCCTTGAAGGTCGCCCTCTTCCCCGACTGAGCGCCGGATTCCCCTATAATGTCCGGGGCAACGATGCAAACCCACCGCGCCGGCCTCCGCGGGGGCACAGGCGGCCGGCGCCGGGCCGGGCGAGGAGGATTTGCACAGTGCACACCGAACCCACGGGCCGATTCCGCCCAATCGCGTTCGGGGAGCGGTTCGAGGCATGAGCAGGCCAGGCCAGGCAGAAGCGGCGGCACGTTCCGGGGCCACCACCGCCGGTCGCGGCGCGGTGGCCTGGATGCTGGTGGTCATCCTTGGGGCAGTAGTGGGCACGGCGGTGGCCACAGCGCGCTGGTGGTTGCCCCCGGCCGCCTCCGCGGAGGCAGCCGGCATCGACAGGCTGTTCCGGATTCTGTTCGTCATCACCAGCATCGTGTTCGTGGTGGTCCAGCTGGCCCTGGTGGTGGCCGCCTGGCGGTTTGCGGGGCGGGGCCGGGCGGAGCACTGGCACGACAACCCCAGGCTGGAGACGGCGTGGACGGTGCTCACCGCCGTCATCCTGGGCTCCCTCACGGTGGCCGGGGGCAGCCTGTGGGTGCGCCTGCACAGCCCGCCGCCCCAGGACGCTCTGGTGGTGAACGTGTGGGCGGAGCAGTTCGGCTGGCGCTACCAGTACCCGGGGCCGGACGGGAAGTTCGGCCGCACCCGGCCCGCCCTGGTCAGCGCGCGCAACCCCATCGGCCTGGACCCCCAGGACCCGGCCGCCGCGGACGACGTGGTGACCCAGGAGCTGCACCTGGCCGCCGGGCAGCCGGTGCTGGTGCGGCTGCACGCCAAGGACGTCATCCACAGCTTCTTCGTTCCGGAGCTGCGCTTCAAGCAGGACGCCGTGCCGGGCCGGGTGGTGGAGCGCCACTTCACCCCCACCACTCCCGGCACCTTCACGGTGGCCTGCGCGGAGCTGTGCGGGGTAGGCCACTTCGTGATGCGCTCCACGGTGGTCGTGGAAGAGTCCCGGGAGGCCCTGGAGTCGTGGCTGCGGGCCCAGGCGCCGGGGCTTCAACTGGCCAGCCGCTGAGCGGGCCCTGCCAGGGAATGGCCTAGGGAGGCGGGTTGGAAGGCACATGCGGACAGCAGAGCAGCTTCAAGCGGTGCACCGTCACCAGGAGAGCTTCCTGCGGCGCTACATCTTCAGCCTGGACCACAAGGTCATCGGCATCCAGTACCTGTTGACCTCCATGGTCATGGCCATCCTGGGCGGCCTGCTGGCCATGGGCATGCGGCTGCAGCTGGGCTGGCCCGGTCGGGCGTGGCCGCTCATCGGCTCCGTCGACCCGGCCTCCTACCTGGGCCTGCTCACCATGCACGGCACCATCATGATCTTCTTCGTGCTCACCACGGCCCTGACGGGCGGGTTCGGCAACTTCCTCATCCCGCTGCAGATCGGGGCCCGGGACATGGCCTTCCCGTTCCTCAACATGCTCTCCTACTGGCTGTTCCCGCCCGCCATCGTGCTGCTTTTGGCCGCGTTCTTCGTGCCCGGCGGCGCCCCCAGCAGCGGCTGGACCGCCTACCCGCCCCTGAGCGCGGTGCGCCAGGCGGCGCCCGGGTCGGGCCTGGGCCAGACCCTGTGGCTGTTGAGCCTGGCAGTGCTCATCGTGGCCTTCCTCTTCGGCTCGCTGAACTACATCACCACCATCCTGCAGATGCGCACCCGGGGCCTCTCGTTGATGCGCATGCCCATGACCATCTGGGCCATGCTCATCACGGCCGTGGTGTCGCTGCTGTCGTTCCCCGTGCTGCTGGCGGGCGCGGTGCTGCTTCTGTTCGACCGCATCGGCGGCACCACGTTCTTCCTGCCGCCCGGGGTGCTGGCGGGCGGGCGCCCGCTGGAGAACGCCTCGGGGGATCCCCTGCTGTGGCAGCACCTGTTCTGGTTCCTGGGGCACCCTGAGGTCTACGTGCTCATCCTGCCCGTCATGGGCATGATGTCCGACATCATCGCCAACAACGCCCGCAAGCCCCTGTTCGGCTACAAGGCCATGGTGCTGTCCACCAGCGCCATCGGGATCCTGGGCTTCCTGGTGTGGGGCCACCACATGTTCGTCAGCGGCATGAACCCGTGGCTGGGCACCGCCTTCATGACCACCACCCTCATCATCGCGGTGCCGTCCGCGGTGAAGACCTTCAACTGGCTGTTCACCCTGTGGGGCGGCAACATCCGCCTGACGCCCGCCATGCTCTTTGCACTGGGGTTCGTGTCGCTGTTCGTGGCGGGCGGGCTGACCGGCCTGTACCTGGGGTCGGCGCCCGTGGACCAGTACCTGCACGACACGTACTTTGTGGTGGGCCACTTCCACCTGGTGATGGCCAGCGCCTCGCTGTTCGGCATCTTTGCGGCCATCTACCACTGGTTCCCCAAGATGTTCGGCCGGATGATGAACGAAAAGCTGGGCCGGCTGCACTTCTGGCTGGCGTTGCCGGCCACCTACGGCACCTTCTTCCCCATGTACTACGCGGGTATCCACGGCATGATGCGGCGCATCTACGCCACGCAGGTGTACCCGAACCTGGCGGCCCTGCAGCCGGTGAACACCTTCATCTCCATCAGCGCCCTGGTCATGTTCGTGGCCCACATGCTGTTCGTGGTGAACTTCTTCTACAGCCTGTGGCGCGGGCCGAAGGCCGAGGCCAACCCGTGGAAGGCCACCACCCTGGAGTGGACCACCTCCTCGCCGCCGCCCCACGGCAACTGGGAGGGGCCGGTGCCCGAAGTGCACCGCTGGGCCTATGACTACAGCGTGCCCGGAGCGGCCGAGGACTACGTGCCCCAGAACGTGCCGGCCGTGGCCACGGCGGGCGCGGCCGCCCGCCACGGCTGAGGGGTGGTTGGCAGCGTGTCCCGTACGGCAACACCCGTAGCGGATCCCGCCACCCGCCGCCCGTTCCGGCCGGGGGCGCCACCCGCCCCCGAGGCGCCGGCGACCCCCGGCACTCCCGGCGTCCCGGACGGCCCGTGGCCCAACGGGCACGCCGGGGGCCGGCCCGGTGACGGGCGGGGCGGCCCTCGGCCTCCCTGGGGGCCGGGCGACGCAGGCGGGCATGGGCCCGGCGCGGCCGCCGGCCGGCCGGCCGTGGCATGGCGGGTGGGGGTATGGCTGGCGCTGGCAGCGGTGGCCATGCTCTTCATCGGGTTCACCAGCGCCTACCTGGTGCGCCGCCAGGCGCCTGACTGGGGCGGCGGCTTGCCCGTTCCGCCCCTTCTGTGGGTCAACACGGCCGTCCTGGCCCTGTCCAGCGTCCTCCTGGAGGCGGGGCGGCGCCGGTTCGCCTCCGGCGCCGAAGGTGGCAGCCGGGTGCTTGCCCTGGCGGCGGCCACGGGCCTTGCCTTCGTGGCGGGGCAGCTGCGGGTCTGGCAGGAGCTTTCGGCGGCCGGCGTGTACCTGGCCAGCAACCCCCACAGCTCGTTCTTCTACGTGCTGACCGGCGCGCACGGGCTGCACGTGCTGGTGGGGGTGGCGTGGCTTCTGTACGCTGCGGTGCGGGTAGCCCG
>DATCLL010000164.1:0-2543 GCA_036563935.1 Limnochordales bacterium
TCCATCAGGCCCGTGGTGAGCCCCCGCACCAGGCGAAGGCGCTGGATCACCTCCACCCCCGGCCCGAACCGCCAGCCCGCTTCCAGGGCTGACCCGTCCGGCGTCAGCCGGGGCGCAAACAACGGCTGCCCGAACATCCCCCCGCGGCCGGCGGGCCGCAGGGTGGGGGTGCCGAAGACGTAGTCCCGCTCGCCCACCCGGACGGTGGTGAAGGAGGTCCACGGCTCGTCGCCCCCGTACAGCAGGGGCTTGTCATCGTCGTCGGCCCGCTCGGGGTTGCCGCCCGTGGTCTGGATGGCAAAGCGCCCGCCGGCGTCGGCGGAGGCGTTGAGGGTCACCTGGATGTACCGGTTGGCCAACCGCAAAAGCCCCGGGGCCTCGGGTCCGGGAACGGGCGGCTGAGGGGCAGGCCCGGGCGGGGCAGGGCTTTCCTGGCCGGCGGCCCCGGCCGCCAGGCCCGATGCCATCACGCCCAGGAAAGCCGCCCGAAGCAACGTGACTGCCAGGGCCGGCCAGCTCTTGCCGTGGCGCGCCATGCCGGTTCATGCACCCGCCGGTTCGGCCGGCTCCGGCAGGGGCTGCGGCGCCCCCACCGCACGAAGCTCCACCGACGGTTCCAGGCGGCCCTGGGGATCGTCCCGCAGGGCGAAGGCCACCTCCAGGGCCACCCGGTAACCGGCGCCCGAGGCCGGCGGGTTGAAGGCCAGGCGCCGCACGAAGTAGGTGGCCACGGAGTCAAAGTCGTGCCGGCCCGAGCTGGTAACCACCTCGGCCTCCCGGGGAAGGCCGTCGGGCCCCACCACCACCTGCACCACCACCCGCCCCTGGGCCCGCTGGCTGAGGGCGTCCTTGGGGTAGGCGGGAAGCCGAACCGGCCCCCGGATCAGCGCCTCCAGGGTGGTAAGGGGGGGCGGGGCGGCGGCCGCGGCAGAGGCCACCGGCGCGGCCGGCGACGCCGGTGCTGCGGACGGTGCCGGCGGCGCTGCCGGCGCGGGCGGCTGGTCCACCTCGGCCTGCGCCACCGGAGGGGCGTCGGCCGCAGCCGCCGGGCTCTCCGCCGCCGGCTGGGCCGGAGGCCTTGCCTGCGCGGTCGTGCGGGCCGGCGCAGCCGGCGAAGGGGAGACCAGCCGCCGCTCGGAAGGGGCCCGCCGGGAGGCGAGGGCCTGCTGCAGCAGCGACGGGGAGGGCTTGTCCACTTTCAAGGGAGCCTTCACGGCGGCCCGGGGAGCATCCGAAGGCGAAGGCGCCTGCGCCGCGGGCCGCTGCGCCACGGCCGGCTGGGGAGCCGGCGCCGGAACAGGCAGCACCTGCACCACCACGCCCTGGGTAACGGGTATGCGCAGGCGCGGCATCTCCCACCACCGGGCCACCCAGGGCAGCACCAGGACGTGCAGCAGCAGGGACAGGGCCACGAAGGGCTCCATGCGGCCGACCCCGGCCGTGCGCTCCTGCACCCCGGAACGCTGCGGACCCATCTGCCCTGCCCCCTTCCTGGAGTTCCCCACATCCCCCGAACCCGAGCCGCCTGCCGGGCGGGGTGCCGTCATTTCCCGCCGACCCGGCTAAAGGCGCGACGGCTGGGGCAGCTGGCTCAGCTGCACCGCCAGGGCCAGGCGGTACACCCCTGCCAGCCGCAGCGCGTCGATGGCCTGAACCACGTACTCGTAGGCCACCTGGCGGTCCGCCCGCACGATGGCCATCACGTCAGGCCGCTGCCGCACCGCCTGCGCCGCCAGCTCCTGCAGCCGGCCCGCGGATACCTCCCGCCCGTCCAGGTACAGACGGCCCCGGGCGTCCACGGTCACCAGAAGCTCCGCCGCCGGCTCCCGCTGGGCCGTGGCGGCCCGGGGCAGCTGCACGTCCAGGCCGGCCGGGGTGGTGCGGAAGGTGGAGAAGAGCATGAAAAAGGCCAGCAGGAAGAACATCACGTCCACCATGTTGATGATCTCCACCCGGGGATGCCGGCGCAGACTGCGGACGATGGCCATCTAGCTCCGTCCCTTCAGCTCTATGGCCAGCTGCACGAAGCGGGAGGTGATGCGGTTCAGGGTGGCCACGCGGCGGTCCACCAGGCCGGAGAAGTACACGTAGGCGAAAAGGGCCGGGATGGCGATGACCAGTCCTGCTGCCGTGGTGATGAGGGCCTCGGCGATCCCGGCGGACAGGGCGCTGGGGGTGTCGATGCCCTGCAGGTGGCTCAGCACCCGGAAGCTGCGGATGATGCCGGTCACCGTTCCCAGCAGGCCCAGCATGGGCGCCCCCGTGACGATGGCATCCAGCCAGGCCAGCCGGGCCTCCATGCGGGCCACCTCTTCCTGCCCCACCCGCTCCATGCGCTCCCGGAGCTCCTCCACCGGCCGGTCCCATGCCGCCAGCCCCTCCGCCAGCACCGCGGCGGCCGGCCCGTGGAAGCGCCGCACCCACTGCATGGCCTCCAGCAGCCGGCCCTCGCCCAGGTAGGCGCGCATGCCGTCCAGGAGGTCCTCCCCCTCCCGCCCCAGCCGCACGAAAAACCACGCGCGCTCCAGGGTGATGGCCAGGGC
>DATCLL010000165.1:0-4124 GCA_036563935.1 Limnochordales bacterium
ATCCAGCGGCACGATGGAGCCGCGGCTGAGGCTCAGCACCTCCTCCAGGGGCAGGTACGCCTGGCCCAGGCGCACCGTCACCGGAACGGTGATGCGCCGGATGACCTCCAGCGGAATGTGGTCCGGCTCCTGTTCGGCCTCTCCGCCGCCCGCCCCCGCACTCCCCGGCTGCGGCTCGGACAGGTCCGGCGCCTGCCAGCGGGCGGCCGAGGGCGCGCCCGCCACGCGGGCGCCACCGCCGGCTCCGGCAGCAGCCCCCGCTCCTCCCGCACCCGCAGGTGCAGCCGCAGGCGCGGCCGCCGGTGGCGCCTGGGGCGCCGGGGTCGGCGCCGGGAAAGCCGGGGCGCCCGCCGGCGTGGAGGAAGCGCCAGCACCTGCCGTCCGGGCAGCCTCAGGCAGGGACGGCTGCGGCTGCCCGGACTGGCGGGCAAGATACTCATCGGCCAGGCGGCGGGCAAACTCCAGGGGGAATACTTGCACCACCCGGCTTTCCACGGGCTGCTCCAGGTCGTCCTCGATGCGCAGCGGATAGGAAAGCACCGCAACCAGTGCGTCGGCGCCGCCAAAGGCGGCCGGCAGGTCGACGGGGGTCTCTCCCCCGGGCTCCAGGCGGGTGGTGGGAGGGCTGATGATGACGCTGCGCCCCAGCCGCTCCGAAAGGGAAGTGGCCGCCGACCCCATCATCTGGTTCATGGCCTCGGCCAGGGCGCTGAGGTGCAGCTCGTCCAGGTCGCCCGCCGCCTCCGGCTGCGGGGGTTCGCCCATCATCAAGGCGGCGATGGCCTGGGCGGCGGCCGCCTCCACGATGAGGAGGTTGGTTCCCTCGATACCCGAGACGTACTCCACCCGCACGATGACCCGGGGGCCTGGCCAGCCGGCCATGAGCCCCTCCCAGGTGAGCACCCTCAGGTCCGGCGCCCCGGCGTGCACCCGCCGCAGCACCAGGTCCGACAGCACGTCCGTGGACGCACGCAGCGTGGACTCAGCCAGCTCGGACAGGGCCCGGGCCTGGGCCTCGCTCAGCCACCCGTCAGCGCCGCCCAACGGGCAGCACCTCCCCCGGCCGCGGGGTGGAAGCGGGGGAGGGGGCGGGCGCGCCCGCAGCGTTGGCCGCCGCGCCGCCTGCCGCCGGGCCGCCCGCCGGGACACCCGCGTCCGGCGCTTCGGGGGCCGCTTCCGCCTCCTCGGGCTCCGGCGGGTGCAGCGGCCCGGTCAGCCGCACCGCCAGCCGGCCGTGCAGGCGCCCCACCTGCCCCCGGAACTTGGGCCGGTTGGCCACGTGCACCTCGATCTCGTCGTGGACGCCCGTCTCCAGCACCAGGACGTCGCCCACCTTCAGCTCCATGAGCTCCCGCACCTCCAGCCGGGCTGTCCCCAGCACCGCCTGCAGAGGCACCAGGGTGTCCCGCAGGGCGCGCCGCAGCCGCTCCCGGTCCCGTTCCCGGGAGCGGGCCTGGCCGGTGAGCAGGAACTCATTGCTGAGCCTGGGCAGAAGGGGCTCCAGGGCCGAGTAGGGCAGGCACAGGTTCATGGTGTCGGAGCGCTCGCCGATCTCCAGGGCCATGCTCACCCACAGCACCGTGTCCTGGTCCAGGGCTAGGTTGATGTACATGGGGTTGATTTCCAGTTCCCGCATGCGGATCTCAATGGGGATGAAGGTGGCCCACGCCTGGTGGTAGGCGTCGGCCACGATGCGCAGGATCTGGTGGCGCAGCACCCGCAGCTCGATGTCCGTGGGCTCCCGGGCCGGCACCCGGGCCGAACCGGGCCCGCCCACCATCCGCTCGTAGATGGACAGCGCGAGGTCCATGCTGAGCTGCACCACCACATGGTCCCCGCCAGCCCCGAAGTCCAGGACCCCTATGCAGGACGGGTTGGGCACGGAACGGATGAACTCCCCGTAGGTGAGCTGCTGGACGGACAGCACCCGGCACGCCATGTCCGTACGCAGCCGGGCTCCCAGCAAAATCCCCAGCAGACGCCCGAACTGCTGGTGGATCCTCTCTAACGAGCGCAGCTGGTCCCGGGAGAACTTGGAGGGCCGGCGGAAATCGTAGGGCACCACATCGCCGACGGCCACCGCCGGCTCCTGGGCCACGGCCGCGGCGGCCCCCTTGTCCCGCTCCGCCACCAGGTCCCGGATGAGCTCGTCGATCTCGTGCTGGGACAGGATGCGCTCCATGGCCCGGCCCCCTTGCCCCTGCCGCTACGCAGTGGCCTGGGGAGCCTGGGAGGCGGCACGCCCGGCCTGCGCCACGGCCGGTTCCTGGGAGGCGCCGTGGGAACCGGCAGGCTCCTGGCCCTGTTCCACAATGGCCTCCACCCGCTCCAGGCTGCGCACCTCGCTGGGCTGCAGCAGCCGGGCCAGGTTCAGCAGGATGATGAGGCGGCTTTCCAGCTTGACGACCCCGAGGATGTAGGCCATGTCCACGCCGGAAAGCACGGAGCTGGCCGACTCGATGGAGCTTTCGGGAACCCGCAGCACCTCGCTGACGGAGTCCACCACCAGGCCCAGGGTGAAGGGGGGAACTTCCACCACCATGATGCGGGTGCGCCGGGGATCGGTCTCCGCTGCCAGCCCGAACCGCTTGCGCAGGTCCACCACGGGAATCACGTGGCCCCGCAGGTTGATGACCCCCTCCACGAAGGAGGGCGCTCCGGGAAGGCGGGTGATGGCCTGCAGGGCGATGATCTCCCGCACCCACCCGATGTCGACCCCGTAGGTTTCCCGGGCCAGCTGGAAGACCACCAGCTGGCGCTCCTGCTGGGGTGCCGTGCTCTGGGCCGCCTCCTCCAGGCGGCTGAAGGCCGTGCGCTGGGCCATGGTGGATCCCCTCCCCCGCATGAACCCCGTTGCCAACGTGATACGACACACGTCGACAGATTCCTGGTCAGCAAGACCCCCGCAGGCTCCCGGCCCGCCCCGCCCCCACGGAGGGACGGCGGTCGGCCGCGGTGGAGTCGGCGCCGGGCCGTTGCGGGCCCCGTGCCGTGCCTGCGCTGCCGGAGCGCCTGGGCCGTTCCGGCTCCCTGGCGGCGGAGGCGTCGGCGGCCGGGTGGCGCAGGTAGTAGCCGCCCCCGCGCCCGCGCCGCACACCCACCACCCGCATGGCCCGCAGCACGGCCACCTGCTGGCGCACGTAGGAAGGGGCCACGTTCAGGGCGGTGGCCAGCTCCTCCGACGGGATGGGGGTAGCGTAGGAGGCCCTCCGGGCCGTCAGGATGCGCAGGATCTCTTCGTGGATGGGCATCAGCGGGCCGGCAAGCCCGCCCGTGCCCGCCCTCATGCCGTTCAGCCCCCTGCTGCCGCCGCCACCGCCGGGCCCACCGCCCGCGCCGGGGCCGGGGGCGGGCTGCCGAACAGGGGATGGCGCACCGAGTACCCGTGGCCCTCCAGCACCACCTGAAGGGCCTGGCGGGTCACAGGGTTGATCACCAGGGGAGCCAGGAGGTTCACCGTGGCCTGGCGGACGTCTCCCTTGGGGATGGTCACCACCGCCAGCACCACGGCCTGCTGCAGCTGCTGGGGTTCCCGAAGCCCGATGCACGCCAGCTCCGAGGCCGGCACCCGGGCCACGTAGTCGGGCTGGACCACCCGGGGGTCCACCACCGTGAGGGCCAGGTCCGGGTCGTCCAGGGACTGCAGGATGGCAAAGGGGCTGTCGGGGGCATGGGGAAGCACCACAAAGGAGCGCCACTCGGGAAAGCCCACGAACCCGCGGGGGAAGTGGATGGCCTGCTGACCGTCCACCTCCAGGGTTCCAAACCGGCTGGATCGCACCAGCACCCCGACCCCACCTCTCCCCTACCGGAGGAAGTCCAGCAGCGTCGGCTGCACGATGCGGGCGCCCGAGGCCAGCGCCAGACGGTAGGCGTTCTCCTGCATCTTCAGCTCCGTGATGGCCTCCGCCACGTCCAGATCTTCGGCCCGGGAGAGAAGCTCCTTGAGGTTCAGCCCGTCGGAGCTGAGGCGCTGGGAGACCAGCTCGAGGCCCTGCTGGCGGGCGCCCACCACCGACAGGGCCTGCAGCACCCGGTCCAGGCCCTGATCCAGCCACTGGAGGTCCTGGCCGCTCAGGCTGTTCACATCCCCGGCCTGCAGGTGGTCGCGGATTAGGCGCAGC
>DATCLL010000166.1:0-1626 GCA_036563935.1 Limnochordales bacterium
CCCAGGGGCCGCCGGGTGGTCCGGGCGACACCCTTGACCCCGCCCTGTCGGGGGCCCAGGCGGTGGCTTCGGCGGTGGCACAGTCGCTGGCCCGGGCCCAGGTGGAGCTGGCCGTGCAGCTTCAGGCGCACCTGGACCGGCTGGCCGGGCTGCTGGAGCAGGCCGCGGGCATCGTGCGCCAGATGCAGCAGACCCTTGTCCCGCAGGAGCAGGCGGTCGGCCCGCCGGCGCAGGGTGGGGCTTTGCCTTCCGCCGTCAGGGAATAAGCCCGTGGCGCGCTGCCAGGTACCAGCCGGCCCCCGCAATCACCATGAGCAGGGCCCACCAGAGGGCGGCCGCCAGTAGAGGGCCTGTAGCCGACACCAATAGCCTGCCCCGGGGGGACCGAGGAGGGCGGGGGCCGCCGGCTGGGGCGGAATTGCGCGGTCTGGACGGCAGGCCCAACGTTCCATTCCTCTCGGTGACCCGTCAACGGTCAGGTAGCCGCCGGAACGGCCCCCTTTTCATCTTGGCGGGCCGGCCCGGCCGCCCAGAAGGGTCTCATGCCCACCCCTGACGTTACGAATGTCCCGGCCGCGTATCCCCCAGGTGGCGCAGGGCCACGGCCACATCCTCGGGCCGGTTCACGTTCCACAGCAAAAGCTCCGGTTTTCCCATGGGTTCGAGCTCCCAGGCCTCCACGCAGACCTGCCGCAGCGCGCCCAAGAGGTCCCGCAGGGACGGCCGCACCGTTCGGGCCAGCAGCCGCTCTGCCGTCTGCGCGCATCGGTGGTGCAGTACGGCAGGCAGAACCTCCACCCGCCCGCCGGAGCGGACGACCACGGCGTCCACGATCCCCTGGCCGGCCCTTTGGCTCTGCCACGCCCGCTCCAGCAAGAACCGGGCCAGCTGCCCCGTGAGCAGGGGCTGGTCGCAGGCGGCCACCAGGTGGAACCCGTCTCCCGCCGCTTCCAGGCCGGCGTGGATGCCGCCCAGAGGCCCGCGGCCGGAAAACCGGTCTGCCACCACCCGCACCGCCACCCCAACCCCGCCCGCTGGGACGGCGGTCTGCGGCCGGTCCGCCTCGAGCCACAACAGGATGTGCTCTTGCAGTTCCTGCTCTCTGCCGGGTCGGGTGACCACCAGCACGGGAAGCCCCGCCGCGCCCAGCCGCCGTACCACCCATGCCAGCATGGGACGGCCGGCCAGGGGCAGCAGGGCCTTGTCCTGTCCCATGCGGCGGCTTTGGCCGCCGGCGAGCACGATGATGGCCACCTGCGCCACCCCCTGCCAGGAGGCGGTTGTTCCGCCAACTTGACCGTCGTCCTGTGAAACCTTTACACTCAAAGCCAGCGTTCCCGGGTGGTCAAGCCGCACCGCAGGAGGTGTGACCCTGGTGAAGTGTGCTGCGTGCAGCCCTCCCCGCACAGTCGCCGGCAGCGGGTGGCGTAGGGTAGCTGCGGCGGTGGCGTTGGGGCTTGGGTTGGGAGCCGTTGCCGGCTCCGCCGAACTGCCTGCGCAGGCGGCGGAGCGGCCTGTGGTGAAGCTGGCCTTCATCGGACCCATGTCCGGGGGCAACTCCCGCATGGGCTTCGGAGGGCGCAACTCGGCCCAGCTGGCCCTCATGCAGGCCAACGCGAACGACTC
>DATCLL010000167.1:0-8888 GCA_036563935.1 Limnochordales bacterium
GCGCAGGCCCCCGCCGGACCCGATGGACTGATAGTTGACGGCAACGCCCGTGCGCCGGTGGAACTCCGCGAAGTACCGGGAATACAGGGGATAGGGAAAGGTGGCCCCGGCTCCCGTGAGGTTCACCGCGGCCTGGGCCGCGGGCCCACAGGCTGCCAGCGCCCAGGCAGCCCACAGCACCGCGACGGCGGCCAGCCGCCGATGAGTGGTCCGGCTTGCGCCGGGCATGCCAGTTCCCCCTTGCCGGGCGGCAGTCTGCCGGCCCATTGTTTCCGCCGTGCTACGGGAATGTTACGGGCCGATGAACAGCGGCAACGGGGCGGGACGCAGGGCATCCGCCGCCGTCATGGGTTTCCCGTCACGCTCCTGCCGGGGAGCGGCGCGAGGGGCCTGACGCCCGGGCGGCCGGCGTCGCCGCCGGCTCCACGTGCACCATCACGTCCACCAGCTCGGGCAGCGCCGCCCGCAACGAGCGCTCCACGTTTTCCGCGATGGCGTGACCCCGCTGCACGGGCAGCTCCGGATGGACCCGGATGGTGACGTCGGCCAGCACCCGGCTGGCGTGCATGCGGGCCCGCAGCTGGTCCACCTCCACCACCCCGGGCGTGGCGCGAGCCGCCTGGAGCAGGCGTTCCATGACCCAGGGGGGCGGGGCCGTGTCCACCAGTTCCCGGGTGGCCCGCCAGTACAGCCGGGCCGACACCACCACAATCACCGCAGCCACGGCCACTCCTGCCACGGGGTCCAGCCAGGGCCAGCCCCATGCCGCGCCCACCACCGCCGCCAGGGTGGCCACGGAGGTGAGGGCATCGGAGCGGTGGTGCCAGGCGCTGGCCACCAGGGCGGGGCTTCCCAGGCGGCGGGCCTGTACCAGGGTGTAGCGGTACATCCACTCCTTGGCCACCACCGATACCAGGGCGGCCACGGGAGCTGCCCAGCCCACTGGCTGCGACCGGCCCAGGCTGCGCAGGGACTGCCAGCCGATGAGCGCGCCGGTGGCCATGAGCAGCAGCGCCACAAGGCGCGTCAGCTCGCTTTCGAAGCGGCGGTGGCCGTAAGGGTGCTCTGGATCGGGGGGGCGCTCCCCCAGGCGCAGCGCCACCAGAAGCCCGGCGGTGGTTCCCAGGTCCGTGAGGCTCTCCACGGCATCGGCCACCAGGGCATGGCTTCCGGCCGCCAGGCCGGCCGCGGCCTTGAACGCGGCCACCACCAGGTTGCCGGCGACCCCCACGACCCCAACCCGAAACGCCACCGATGCCCGGTCGACAGCCATGCCGCGCCCCTTCCCGGCGCAGTCTAGCACCCGCTACAGTCATTCGCCAAGGCAAAGGGCGCCGATTCAAGGCGTCAAAAGAGGGCCGGCCGGGCGGGGGCCGAAGATGGCTGTGCCGATGCGCACCAGGGTGGCCCCCTCTTCCACGGCCCACGGGAAGTCGGCCGACATGCCCATGGAAAGGTGCCGGAAGTGAGGCCCTCCGACGCCCTCCTGGCGGATGGCCTCGAAGAGCTGGCGCAGCTGGCGGAAGGCACCCCGGACGACCTGCTCGTCCTGCACGTGGGGGCCCACGGTCATGAGCCCCTCCAGCCGCAGGGCGGGGAAGTGGCGGGTGAGTTCCCGGGCCGTCTCCACGGCCTGGTCGGGGGCCACCCCGAACTTGGTGGGTTCGCCGGAGACGTTCACCTCCAGCAGCACCCCCAGGACGAGCCCCGCGGCCTCCAGGCGGCGGTTCAGCTCCTGGGCCAGGCGCAGGCTGTCCAGGGCGTGAAACAGGTCGATGCGGCCCACCACGTCTTTGACCTTGTTGCGCTGCAGATGCCCCACCAGGTGCCACCGGGCGTCGGCCAGCTCTCCGGCCAGCTCCGTTTGCTTGGCCACCATCTCCTGGACCCGGTTTTCGCCGAAGATGCGCTGCCCGCAGGCGTAGGCTGCCCGGATGAGCTGGGGGGCCACCCCCTTGGTGACCGCCACCACCGTCACGTCCTCGGCCGCCCGCCCGCAGCGGCGGGCCGCCTCCTGGATGCGCCGGCGCACCTGCTCCAGCCGGCTGGCCACCAGGTGGGCATCGCCGGAGGTCTTGTCCCACGGGTTCATGCCGTCCTCGGCCGCTCCTCGTCCGCTCGGGGCATGGTATGGGAAGTGCCGGGCTCCGCGCCCTTACGCCGGCGGGTACGGGTAAAAGCCACGTCCCGACTTGCGGCCCAGGTACCCTGCCTCCACCAGCCGCCGCAGCCGCACCGGCGGCCGGAAGCGCTCGCCCAGCGCCTGGGCCAGGGAGTCCGCGATGGACAGCAGGGTGTCCAGGCCCACGTAGTCCGCCAGCTGGAAGGGGCCCATGGGATGGTGCAGGCCCAGGCGGATGGCCCGGTCGATCTCCTCCTGGGTGGCCACGCCCTCCTCCAGGATGCGCATGCACTCCACCAGGAACGCGGTCATGGCCCGGGTGACCACGAAGCCCTGCACGTCCTGGACCATCACCACCTCCTTGCCGGCCCGCCGGGCCACCTCCGCGATGGACTGCACCGTCGCCTCCTCCGTGGGAAGGGCCCGAACCACCTCTACCAGGGCCATGCGCTCGGGGGGGTTGAACCAGTGCATCCCGGCCACCTGGCCCGGCCGGCCGGTGGCGGCCGCCAGGGCCGTCACCGAAAGCTGGGAGGTGTTGGTGGCCAGAAGGGCGTGGGGCGGCGCGAGGCGGTCCAGTTCCCGGAACACCTGCACCTTCAGCTCCAGCTGCTCGGGCACCGCCTCCAGCACCAAGTCGGCCTGGCAAACCTGCCCCAGGTCCGTGGTGAGGGTGAGCCGCTCCAGCGCGCCCTCCCCGGCCAGCCGGGCGCAGCGAGCGCGGGTGCGCTCCAGGGCCTGCCCGGCCACGTCGTACACCGAGACGGCATATCCCGCTGCCAGGCAGACGGCCGCGATGCCCGACCCCATCAGCCCTGCCCCCACGACGCCGATGCGCTGCACGGCTGCTGGCACCGTCCGCTCCCCGCCTCTCCCTGCCGAATCCCCAGCGGTCTTCCTAGCGGTCTTCCTACCGGATCTGGCCCTGCAGCGGCCCCTCTGCGCCCCGCCCCTGGGCCCTGTCCATGAAAGGCTCCAGCTGCACCCAACGCCGCCGAAGCGCCTCCAGGGGCACCTCCCGCGGCCGGGTGGGCAGCGTGCGCACCCACACAAACCACGGCCCCCGACGGTCGGCCAGGGCCCGCTTCATGCACGCCCGGAAGGCGGCCAGGTCCTCCACCTCTTCCACCGGGTCGTACCCGCAGGCCCGGGCCACGGCGGCCAGCCTCACCCCCCGGGCGGCCGCGGTGGGCTGGCCGCCGGTGAGGTCGTAGCTGCCGTTATCCCACACCACGTGCACCAGGTTAGCGGGGCGAAGGCTGCCGATGGTAGCCAGCGCGTTGAGGTTCATCAGCACGGCGCCGTCCCCGTCCAGCACCACCACCCGCCGGCCGGGCAGGGCCAGGGCCAGACCCAGACCCACCGAGCCCGCCAGGCCCATGGCTCCCCACATGTAGAAGTTCTCGTCCCGATCGCCGGCCAGGAACAGGTCGTAGGCCGGGTTGCCCAGGGCCGCCACCACCAGCTCATGGGTGAGCAGCTCCACCAGGGCCCGAGTGGCCTCCAGGCGGTCGACGCCGCCCACTGCCTGCCACCCCCTTCGCCTCGCCGACCGGGGTCAGGCGCCTGGCCCGGTCACCCAGGGACTCACCAGCACGCACGCCACGGTGCGGCAGGTGTAGGCCAGCTGGAAGGCCCCCTGCACCACCCGGCCCAGCTGGCCCGTCTCCTGCACCGGGTAGCAGGCGATCCCCATGGCCTCCAGCACCCGGGCAAGCCGGCCGTCGAAGGGAAGGTGACTGGGGATGGTCTCGCCCAACCCGCCCCGCTCCGTCACCAACATCACCACGGGGATGCGCTGCGCGATGGCCAGCGAGCCCAGGGCGTTGAGACAGTTGCCCACGCCGCTGGCCTGGGTCACCAGCACCCCCCGCTGGCCGCCCAGGAAAAGGCCGGCCAGCACCCCGATTCCTTCCTCCTCGCGGCACAGGGGAACCAGCCGAACGGACGGCCAGCCGGCCGCCTCCTCCAGGAACACCTTCCACACGCTGTCGGGCACGTAGGCCACGAATCGACAGCCGCTGGCCTGCAGGGCCTCCAGCAGCAGCCGCTGCCACGGCCGTTGCGCGCCCGACGGCGCGGGGCCGGCGGCGCCGGGCCGCAGGGGCTGCGTGCTCAATATCCCACCGCCTGCCCGTCCTTGCGGGGATCGCTGCCCGCCACGTACACGCCGCTGTCCGGCTCCCGCCAGATGACCTGGCCGCCCCCGAACCCGCCTACCCCCATGCCGGCGTTACCCACCTGCACCCGGTGGCCCAGACGGGTCAGGGCAGCCACCACGTCGGACGGAAACTCCGGCTCCACCGCCACCTTCCCACCCGGCAGCACCCGAAAGCGGGGCACGTCCAGCGCCGCCTGCGGGTTGAGGCCGGCGTCCACCATGTGGGAGACCACCTGCACGTGACCCTGGGCCTGCATGTCGCCGCCCATGACGCCGAAGTCCGCCAGCGCCTGACCTCCCCGGGTCATGAAGCCGGGTATGATGGTGTGGAACGGCCGGCGTCCCGGCCGCATCTCGTTGGGATGGCCCTCGATGAGGTTGAAGCAGGCACCCCGGTTCTGCAGGGCGATACCGGTGCCGGGAACCACCACGCCCGAACCGAAGCCGTGGAAGTTGGACTGGATGAGGGATACCATGCGGCCCTGCCCGTCGGCCGCGCACAGGTAGACGGTCCCGCCTACCCACCGGCGGTCCGGGATGGGATCGGGCATGGCCCGCTGGGGCGAGATGCGGCCTGCCAGTTCCCGTGCCACGCCCGGGTCCGTGAAGCGCGCCACCGGCACCGGGGCCGTGCGGGGATCGGCCACGTAACGGTACGCCTCGTCCAGGCCCAGCCGCACCGCCTCCACCAGCAGGTGCACCCGGGAGGGGTCCAGTGCCGCACCCGACAGGTCGAAGTGGTGGAGGATGCCCAGCGTGGCCAGCACCGCCACCCCCTGCCCGTTGGGCGGCAACTCCCATATCTCCACGTCCCGGTAGCGCACGCCGAGGGGCTCGACCCACTCGGGCTGGTAGCCGGCCAGGTCCTCCCGGGTGAGGTAGCCGCCCGTGCGGTCGGAGTAGGCCACCAGGGCCTCGGCCAGCTCACCCCGGTAGAAGGCCTCGCCCCAGGACTCGGCGATGAGCCGCAGGCTTCGCCCGTGGTCAACAAGCCGCACCAGCTGCCCTGCCCGAGGCGCCTCGCCGCCCGGCAGGTAGGTGCTGCGGAACCCCTCGAAGCGGCCCAGGGTCTGCTGGGCCTGCTGCCACAGGGCGGCCGTGCGGGGGCCCACAGGAAAGCCTTGCTCCGCGTATTCCACGGCCGGCCGCATCACCTCGGCCAGGGGCATGGAGCCGAAGCGTCGGGCCAGCGCCACCCATCCCGCCACCACACCCGGCACGGTGACGGACTCCCAGCCGAAAAGGGGAACCTCCTGAAGCCCCCGCCGGCGCAAAAGCTCGGCACTCAGCCCCGAAGGGCACGGGCCGGAGGCATTGAGGCCGTGCAGGCGCTGCCCGTCCCACACCATGGCGAACAGGTCGCCGCCCAGGCCGCAGGAGGTGGGCTCCAGCACCACCAGCGCGGCCGCCGCCGCCAGCGCCGCGTCCACCGCGTTGCCGCCCGCCAGCAGCATGCGGAGCCCGGCCTGGGCCGCCAGGGGCTGGCTGGTGGCCACCGCCCCCCGGCAGGCCAGCACCGGCATCCGCTGGGAAGCAAAGGGAAACCGCACGTCCATGGCGCCCCGCCACCCCCTTGCCCTGGTGCCAGGGGCCTTAGGGTGTGGTTCCGCCAGGCGCAGGCCATTCCTGCGGCGAACTGGTCCGGGGCAACCCGTACCGGGAGGTGCAAGCGCCTGTGGAACAGGAAGCTCGTCTTATGCCGGCTTCCTCCTTTTCCCGGAGCCTGTGGGCCTCCATCGAGGATATCTACCGGGCCATCCTGGCACACCCGTTCCTGCAGGGCCTTACCGACGGCAGCCTGCCCGAGGCGGCCTTCCGCTTCTACGTGGTGCAGGACGCGCTCTACCTGCGGGATTTCGCCCGGGCGCTGGCCCTGGCCGCCGCCCGGTCGCCCGGGGAAGAGGCGCTGGCCATGTTCTGCCATCATGCGGCGGGGGCCGTGGAGGTGGAACGGCAGCTGCACGAGAGCTTCTTCCGGGACTTCGGCATGAGCCGGGAGGAGGTGGAGGCCACGCCCATGGCCCCCACCAACCTGGCGTACACCAGCTACCTGCTGCGGGTGGGGTACGAGGGGCCGTTCCACGAGCTTCTGGGAGCGGTGCTGCCCTGCTACTGGATCTACTGGAAGGTGGGAAAGCACCTGATGGCCCGGGGCTCACCCCACCCCCTGTACCGGCGCTGGATCGACACCTACGGGGGCGAGGAGTTCGCCCGCACCGTGCAGGCCGTTCTGGAGCTCACGGACCAGGTGGGGGCCGGGCTGTCGGAGGCCGAGCGCCGGCGGGCCCGCCAGCACTTCGTCACCACCAGCCGCTACGAGTGGATGTTCTGGGACATGGGCTGGCGGCAGGAGCGGTGGCCCGTGTGAGGCAGCCTGGGCTTTCACTCCCACAGGAAGCTCACCACGAACAGCGCGGAGATAACCCACATGGCCCAGTGCACTTCCCGGCCCCGCCCCGCCAGCAGCTTCACCACGCAGTGGGCGATGAAGCCGTAGCCGATGCCCCGCGCGATGCTGTAGGTGAGGGGGATGGTGAGGAGGGTGACGAAGGCAGGGAAGGCGTCCACGTAGCGGTCAAACTGGATCTCCCGCACCAGGGTGGCCAGCATCAGGAAGCCTACCACCACCAGCGCGGCCGCAGTGGCCTGGGGCGGCACGATAACCATGATGGGGGCGAAGAAGACGGACAGCAAGAAGCACAGGGCCGTCACCACCGAGCTGAGCCCCGTGCGGCCCCCTTCCCCGACGCCCGAGGCGCTTTCGATGTAGGTGGTCACCGAGCTGCATCCGAACAGCCCGCCCACCACCGCCGCCAGCGAGTCCACCAGCAGCACGTTCTTGGCCCGCGGCAGCCGGCCCCGTTCGTCCAGGAGCCCCGCCTCGCTGCCCACCGCCACCACGGTGCCCATGGTGTCGAAGAAGTCCGTCATCAAGAAGGCGAAGATGGCGCTGAGCAGACCCAGCTGCAGGGCCCCGCCCACGTCCAGCCGGAAGAAGGTGGCGAAGGACTCCCGGCCCGGAATGGCCACCCACTGCTGGGGCCAGTGGGTGATGCCCAGCGGGATGCCGGCGAGGCTGGTGAGCAGGATGCCCAGCAGGATGGCGCCCCGCACCCGCAGGGCCATCAGCGCCGCCGTCACCAGGATGCCCCCGAAGGTGAGCAGCACCTTCCCGTCCCGGAACGAGCCGAAGGTGACCAGGGTAGCGGGGCTGTCCACCACCACGCCGGAGTTCACCAGGCCGATGAAGGCCAAAAACAGCCCGATGCCGGCGCCGATGGCCTGTTTGAGCTCCACGGGGATGGAGTTCATCACGGCCTCCCGCACCCGGGTCAGCACCAGCAGGGTGACGATGGCGCCCTCCACGAAGATGACCCCCATGGCCACCTGCCAGGGCACCCCCTGGGAGGCCACCAGCCCGTAGGCGACGGCTGCGTTGAGGCCCATCCCCGGCGCCAGGGCAAAGGGGTAGTTGGCGTACAGCCCCATGGCCAGCGTGGTGATGGCCGCTGCCAGCGCGGTGGCCACCGCCACCGCCTGGCGGGGCATGCCGGCGTCCCCCAGGATGGCGGGATTCACGAAGAGGATGTACGCCATGGTCATGAAGGTGGTCAGCCCTGCCAGGACCTCCGTGGTGACGGACGATCCCCTCTGGCGCACCTGGAACAGCCGCTCCACCGGGGACTGGGGAGCAGCCTGCGCCAGGGGAGCCGTCAGGCCTGCCTCACCAACCCTCACATGTCCCACCTCCCAGAAGCCAACGCTGCGATGGTACCACGCCCCACCGTCCGCCTCAAGGGACGGGCCGCGGGGCAGCTCGCCCTCTCCCGCATCGGGCAGGAAGTCGCGCAGGCAAATGTGCCGCCTTCCCGGTCGCGACGGCCAGCCGGCCCCGGACGAGCCGCCCCTCAGGGCCGCACGGTCCTGCGCTCCACCAGCACCCGGCGCAGACGGTCGGCGTCCAGGGCCACGCCCGTGCCCGGCCCCGGCGGCAGCGGGATCCAGCCCTGATGGGCCTGAAGCTCCGGCTGGACGATGTCGTGTTGCCAGTAACGGTTCGACCCGCTCATGTCCGCCGGCCAGGTGAACTGGGGCAGCGTGGCCAGGTGCAGGTTGTGAGCCCGGCCCACGCCGCTTTCCAGCATCCCCCCGCACAGCACCGGCACCCGGAACGCCTCGGCCACGTGATGGGCCCGGACGGCCTCGAGGTGGCCGCCCATGCGCCCGGGCTTGATGTTGATGGCGCGGCAGGCCCGCAGGGCCAGGGCCCGGCCTGCATGGCGGGCGGACGGGATGGATTCGTCCAGCACCACCGCGGTGCGCAGCTGCTGCTGCAGCCAGGCGTGCTCATCCAGGTCGTCCCAGGCCAGAGGCTGCTCGATATAAGCCAGCCCCATGTCGTCCAATGCCCGCAGCACAGGCAGGTCGCCCGGGCCGTATGTCCCGTTGGCGTCCACGGCCAGCGCCACCGCCGGCAGGCGCTGGCGCACCGCCTGCACCACGGCCACGTCCCAGCCCGGGCGGATCTTGAGCTTCACCCGCAGGTAGCCCTCACCGGCGGCCTGCTCCACGGCCTGCACCGTCTCCTCCACCGAGGCCCGGATG
>DATCLL010000168.1:0-6513 GCA_036563935.1 Limnochordales bacterium
CAGTCGGGTGGCCCGCCGGGGTCAACGTACGCCGAGCGGGTCTACGGGCGGGTGTGCGAGACCTGCCCGTCGGCCGTGCACTGCTGGCAGACCCACGGCCAGGAGACGTTCTGGGAGGTGCTGGAGTTCGTGGATGCCTGCCGGGAGCGGCAGCAGCGGGGCGGGGACGAACCGACGCCCATGCCCCAGCGGCTGGCGGCCCGGTGCATCCAGCCCGGCCGGCTGGCCGGCGCCGTGGAGGAGGTGGCCCGGCTGGCCGCCGTGGAGCAGTGGGCGCTGGCAACCCTGCAGCGGGCCTACCGGCGGGTGCAGGCGGAACTGTGGGCGGTGGGTTCGGTTCTGAAGGAGAGCCGGGAGGCAGCCCTGCAGGAACTGGGCCCGGGGGACGGGCAGGCGGCAGCCCGCATCCGGCGCCACCTGCGCCGCTACGGGGCGCCGGCGCCGTGGGCATGGGTGCTGGGACAGGGAGGCCGGCGGGAGGTGCACGTGGGGTGGGGCGGCCCGTGCGGGGCCGCCGGGCGTTGCGTGCAGCTGGCCTGCCGGGCCGTGCAGGAGGTGGAGGGGGTTCCCCACAGCCCGGTCGGGGGGACGTGCTGGGCCGGGCGGGAGGGGGCCGGTCCGGGGGCCGGGGTTGGGGCCGGGGTCGGGGCCGGGGCCGGGTCGTCCGGGGCAGGCTGCACGGTGGTGCTGGCGCCCCGGCCCACCCTGGGGGCGGAGGTGGCCTTCGCCGGGCGGACGTGCGCAGGGCAGGAGGTGTCGGGAGATCGGTTCCTGCGGGCCGAGCTGGGCCCGGCGGTGGTGGCGGTGGTGCTCAGCGACGGCATGGGCCACGGGCCTGAGGCGTGCAGGGAGAGTGAGGCGGCGGTGCGGCTGGTGGAGCAGGCCCTGCGGACGGGGGCGGACACGCGGGCAGCCATCCGGTGCGCCAACGCCGCCTTGCTGGCGAGGTCGGCGGAGGAGCGGTTCGCCACCCTGGACGTGGCGGTGGTGGACCTGGCGGCCGGGCAGCTGGAGCTGGCCAAGGCGGGGGCCTATCCCAGCTTTCTGTGGCGCGCAGGGCAGCTGGAGCGGCTGGAAGGCCGGGCGCTTCCCGCCGGCATCATGGAGGCCGTGGAGGTGGAGGTGGTGCGCCGGCCGCTGGCAGACGGGGACCTGCTGGTGATGGTCACCGATGGGGCTGCCCAGCTGGGCCCCGCCGCAGAGGCGTGCATCGCGGAGGTGGCCGAGGCGCTGGCCCGGGCGGATCCCCGGCAGGGGGCTCGGGTACTGGCGGAGGGTATCGTGGAGGCGCTGGGGGCGCTGGCCCCGCAGGGCTGGCCCGATGACGTGACGGTGGCGGTGCTGCAGGTGCGCGAGCTTGACGGCGGCAACGGGGCATCTTATAGTGGAAGTGGATGGGTAAGGCCCGCGAGGGCGCAGGAGGAGGGCAAGCAGCACCATCGACGGGCGGCGGTCGCCCGGGTGTGAGGACGCATCGAGACAACCCCTACGCTCCGTGCAAGGGGGTGTAATGGCCGATGTGGCAGAACTGGGTGAACGTCGTCGTGGGTGTGCTGCTCATCATCCTGCCGTTCGTGGTGCAGTCCCTGGACGCCCTGCGGTGGGTCAGCGTGGTGGGCGGCATCGTGGTCGCCGTGCTGGCCTACTGGGCGAACACGGCCGCACAGGCCAAGACGGGTTCGTAGGCAGTAAGGGCGCTGGCTTCATTATAAAACGGTTTTTGCAGCTGCTTGCTCCCGATGACGGTCCGCCCTCGCGGGCCGTCATTTGTTCTCCGGGAGTTGGCGGCGCTGGGCAGTAGGGACAGGGCCTGGCCCGCTGGGCGCCCGCCCGCCGCAGGCGGTGCTGGCGTGCTATAATGCTGCGAGAGCAGGACGCCGGGCCTGGGGTCCGGCGTTTCGTGTCAACGGGGTGGGGTGTGGGGTGAAGCCGTCGCGCTACCGGAGGGGAGGCCCCGGGTTGAACCGCTTCTTGAGGGGCGTCAGCCTGTACCTGCTGGTGGCGATCATCTTCATCGCCATCATCAGCACCTTCTACTCCCCCTCCGAGGGCAAGCGGCAGGTGGAGTACTGGCAGTTCCTGCGCTACCTGGAGTCGGGGCAGCTGGTCAGCGTCAAGATCATCGGCGAGCAGAAGCTGGAAGGGGTTCTGCGGGATAACACCACCTTCGTCACCCATATCCCGCCCAACAACACGGACCTGCTGCGCCGGCTGGAGGAGCGGGGCGTCCAGATCTCCGTGGAGCCGCCGCCCAGCCCGCCGTGGTGGCTCAGCCTGCTGCCCAACCTCATCACCCTGGTAGTCTTCGTGGGTATCTGGCTGTTCTTCCTGAACCAGATGCAGGGCGGGTCCAACCGGGCCATGTCCTTCGGGAAGAGCCGGGCGCGGCTGCACACCGAGGAGAAGACCCGGGTGACCTTCAACGACGTGGCGGGGCTGGACGAGGCCAAGCAGGAACTCCAGGAGATCGTGGAGTTCCTCAAGCACCCCAAGAAGTTCGTGGAGCTGGGAGCCCGGGTGCCCAAGGGGATCCTGCTGGTGGGGCCGCCGGGCACGGGCAAGACGCTGTTGGCCCGGGCTGTGGCCGGCGAGGCCGGGGTGCCGTTTTTCAGCATCAGCGGGTCGGACTTCGTGGAGATGTTCGTTGGCGTGGGGGCAGCCCGGGTGCGGGATCTCTTCGAGACGGCCAAGAAGAACGCGCCCTGCATCGTCTTCATCGACGAGCTGGACGCGGTGGGCCGCCAGCGGGGCGCCGGGCTGGGCGGCGGCCACGACGAGCGGGAGCAGACCCTGAACCAGCTGCTGGTGGAGATGGACGGGTTTGAACCCAACAGCGGCATCATCGTCATGGCGGCCACCAACCGGCCGGACGTGCTGGACCCGGCCCTGCTGCGCCCGGGCCGCTTCGACCGCAAGGTGGTGGTGGACCGGCCGGACGTGGAGGGGCGCTACGAGATCCTGAAGGTGCACAGCCGCAACAAGCCCCTGGCCCCGGACGTGGACCTGAAGCTCCTGGCCCGGCGCACACCGGGGTTCGTGGGGGCCGACCTGGAGAACGTCATGAACGAGGCGGCCATTCTGGCGGCCCGCCGGGGCAAGAAGCGCATCACCATGGAGGAGTGCGAGGAGGCCATCGACCGAGTGCTCATGGGCCCCGAGCGGCGCCGGCGGGTCATCCGGCCCCAGGACAAGAAGGTGCTGGCCTACCACGAGGCAGGCCACGCCCTGGTGGCGCACTTCTTGCCCCACTCCGACCCGGTGCATAAGGTGACCATCGTGGGCCGGGGCCTGGCGGGCGGCTACACCATGGTGCTGCCCGACGAGGACCGCCTGGTGGAGACCCGCAGCGAGCTCCTGGACCGGCTGGCCCACATCCTGGGCGGGCGGGCGGCGGAGGAGCTGGCCTTTCAAGAGGTGAGCACGGGCGCCCAGAACGACCTGGAGCAGGCCACCAAGCTGGCCCGCACCATGGTCATGGCCTGGGGCATGAGCGACCGGCTGGGGCCGCTCACCTTCGGCCGCCAGCACGAGGACCTCATCTTCCTGGGCCGGGACATCGCCCGGGACCGCAACTACAGCGAGCAGGTGGCGGCCGCCATCGACGAGGAGGTGCGCCGCCTCATCGAGGAGGCCTACTCCCGGGCCCGCCAGATCCTCCAGGACCACCGGGACGCCCTGGAGCGGGTGGTGCAGGCCCTGGAGGAGCGGGAGACCCTGGACCGGGAGTCCTTCGTGGCGGCGGTTGAAGGCCAGCCGCTGCCGGCCCGCCCGTCGGCCGGGGCAGCCGACGCCTCGACCCGCACGACCCCGGCCGCCTCGGACTCCAAGGAGAAGGAGCGCCGGCGGACCCTGGACCAGGAAGGCCTGCTGGAACCGCCGGCTACCAAGCCTCGGCCGGCAGAGGGCTAGTCCTGGCGCACCCGCTCGCCCAGCTCCACCAGCACGGTGAGAAGCCGGCCTTCCCTCCACACCTGCACCGGCACCCGGTCGCCGGGCTTGAACTTCTGCAGCTCGTTGATGAGCTGCTGCGCCGTCTCGATGTCGGTGCGGCCCAGGCGCCGGATGACGTCGTACGCCTGTAGACCGGCCTTGGCTGCGGGGGAGCCGTCGACCACCTCTTCCACCAGGGCGCCCCGGGTGTCCGGCAGGCCCAGGTACTGGGCCAGGCGGCGGTCCAGGTCGCTCACCTGCACGCCCAGGTACGGCCCCACCACGCCTCCCCTGCGGATGAGGTCGTTGAGCACCCGCTTGGCGGCATTGATGGGGATGGCGAAGCCGATGTTCTGGCCCTGGGTGTTGACGGCGGTGTTGATACCGATGACCTCGCCGTTGATGTTCACCAGCGGGCCGCCGGAGTTGCCCGGGTTGATGGCGGCGTCGGTCTGCAGCAGGTTTTCGTACTCCCGCACCCGGCCGCTCTCCTGGTCAAAGGCCCGGATGCGCCGGCCCTTGGCGCTCACCACGCCCACCGTGACGGTGTGCTCCAGCTGCTCGCCGTAGGGGTTGCCGATGGCGATGACCCATTCGCCGGGGCGGGTGCGATCCGAGTCACCCAGCGGTGCGACGGGCAGGCGGTCCACCCCGCGGGGCTTTTCGATCTTGAGCACCGCCAGGTCCAGGCTGAAGCTGGAGCCCACCAGCTGCGCCGGCACCTCGCCGGAGAAGTTGGGCACGGAAAGCTTCACCATGATGCGCTGGCCCTGGTTGGGCTGGCCCACCACGTGCTGGTTGGTGAGCACGTAGCCGTCCTCGGAGATGATGAACCCCGTGCCGGCGCTGGGCGGCTGGCCGGGGGAGGGCAGCGGCCCGAACCAGAACTCGAAGAAGGGATCCCGGGGCACCCGCTGGCTGCGGGGAAACTCCACCCGCACGAAAACCACTGCGGGGCTGATGCGTTCGGCAATGTCCGCAAGGATGTTGGCCTGGCTGAGGCCCGGCGCCTGCGCCACCACGGCTGGGGGCGCGGACGGCTGTCCGGCCGCCGCCGGCGGCACGACGGGCACCGGTGCCTGGGCCTGCATGCCCGGCCCCAACAGTTGCGCCGTCAGGAGCGAGCCCGCCAGGACGCCGGCCAGAACCAGGCCCGCATACAGCCCCATCCGCCGCGCTCGCGACCTCGGTGCCACCTCGTGCATGGCCACGCGCCTCCTTCTGGCGGTTTGACGCACCCATTATACCGCTCGGCTGCGGAAGGCCGGTTGCAAAAACCTGTGAAGATTGTGAAGGCCGGCCCGCCGTGCCAGCCGTCCCGGCCGGCCTCCTCCCGTTTTCTGCGGTGTTACATGTTACAATAGTTCGCGGAAGAACCTGGGCGCCTGGTGGGCCCCGCGGGCTTCAAACCCGTTGGGAGGGCCGGGCTCGGTCCTCCGGTGGGTTCGATTCCCACGTTCTTCCGCCACGGCGCCTGCTTCCGCCATGCCGTCTGCGCCCTCCCGGCCCCGCTGTCCCGCCCGCCGTGCCGCCGCGCGGGCCCGCCGGGCCCGTCACGGCCCGCCCGAGGGCGCCTGCGGGGAGACCGGTGTGCCGTACACCTCCACCTCCGCCACCCACATGAGCAGGGGCCGCCCGGCGGGGCCCTGCCCGTCGGGCTGGACCAGCCGCACGGCCCGGGTGGCCACCGGCCGGGTGGAGAAGGAGGTGCGGGAGAGGTCGTGGCCTGCTTCGGGCATGAGGTACTCCCACAGGGTATGCCAGCGGCCTTCCTCGTCCTCGAACTCCAGGCGCAGGGCCCGGGACGGGAAGTAGCGGCCCCGGTCCAGGGCCCAGTACACATCCACCCGCTCCACCCGAACGGCCTGCGGCCAGCGCAGCTCGATCCAGTGCTCGCCCGGCCGCTCCGCGGAAGCCCACGCCACCTCGGCCCACCGGCCCACCTCCAGCACGTCGTTGCGCACGCCGTCGTTGAGCGGGCCGGGCCCGTAGCCCGGGTAGCTGGAATCCACCCGTACCTGCGCGCTGCGGGCCAGGTTGCCCTGCGGCGGCGGGCCGGCGTCAGACGGTGCCGCAGCCCGAGCCGCCTGCAAGGCCCGCAGCGGGGCGGGGGCCAGCCACGGAACCGCCGGCGGCGCCGCCGCTGCAGCCGGGCCGCCGCCCGGCCCTGCAGGGCCGCTCCTCTGGCCTGCGACGTTGCGGTCCTGCCCTGCAAGGCGGCTTGTCCAGGGGACGGCGGTAGCGGCTGCGGAGCCGGCGGCCACCTGCCCGGGGACGGCGGCCCACCACCGGGCCAGAAGCTCCCGGACGGGCTGCCCGAAGTATGCGGCCGCGAAGAGGGCGACGGCGTCGAGGCCCGCCTCCTGCACCACGTGAAGCTGTCCGCCGATGGCCGGCGCCGGCGCGGCATACAGCGCCAGCCCCACCGCCACCCGCCGGCGCAATTCCTCGGGGTTCCGCCAGGCAGCCAGTTCCGCCAGGTCCGTGTCCAGGGACCTCAGCATGTCCCGCAGCGTGGCCGGCGAGGAGGTGTAGGCCATGAGCACCACGAAGTCCACCAGGTCTTCGGCCAGCCAGCGCCGC
>DATCLL010000169.1:0-13139 GCA_036563935.1 Limnochordales bacterium
TACAACATCAACGCCGACAGCGTGGCCGGGGAGCTGGCCGCGGCGCTGAAGGCGGACAAGCTCATCATCCTCACCGACGTGGAGGGGATCCTGGCCGAACCCGGAAACCCCGCCTCCCTCATCTCGGCCCTGGAGGTGGCCCGGGCCCGCCAGATGATCCAGCAGGGCACCATCTCCGCGGGCATGATCCCCAAGGTGGAGGCCTGCATCCGGGCCCTGGAGGCGGGGGTGGCCCGAACCCACATCATCGACGGCCGCATCGAGCACGCGCTGCTGCTGGAGATCTTCACGGATCGCGGCATCGGAACCATGGTGGTGAGATGACGTGCCGTCCACGGCCACGGTGGTGGAGTGGTCCGAACGCTACCTCATGCCCACCTACCGGCGCCTGCCCGTGGCGCCCGTGCGGGGCAGGGGGTGCTGGGTCTGGGACGCCGAAGGGCGCGCCTACCTGGACATGGTGTCGGGGGTGGGGGTGAACGCGGTCGGCCACTGCCACCCGAAGGTGGTGCAGGCCGTCCAGGAGCAGGCCGCCACCCTCATCCACTGCTCGAACCTCTACCACATCGGCCCCCAGGCGGAGCTGGCGCGCTGGCTGGCCCAGCGAACCCCCTTCCAGCGGGCCTTTTTCTGCAACAGCGGCACCGAGGCCGTGGAGGCGGCCATCAAGCTGGCACGCCGCCACGCCCGCAACCTGGGCCATCCCGGTCGCCACGAGATCGTGGCGGCCCTGGGCTCCTTTCACGGCCGCACCCTGGGAGCGCTGTCGGCTACGGGCCAGGCCCGCTACCATGAGGGCTTCGAGCCCCTGGTGGAAGGGGTCCGCTTCGTGCCCTTCAACGACCCCGAGGCGTTGCGCCAGGCGGTCAGCGCCCGCACCGCGGCCATCCTGCTGGAGCCGGTGCAGGGGGAGGGCGGGGTGTACCCGGCGGCGCCGGGGTACCTGCAGGCGGCCCGGGAGGCGGCCGACCGCTGCGGGGCGCTTTTGGTGCTGGACGAGGTGCAAAGCGGGCTGGGGCGCACGGGCCGGTGGTTCGCCTTCGAGCACTACGGGGTGGTACCCGACGTGGTGGCCCTGGCCAAGGCCCTGGGGGGCGGGCTGGCCATCGGCGCGATCCTGGCCCGGGGCCCGGCGGCCACGGCCTTTCAGCCGGGCCAGCACGGCTCCACCTTCGGCGGAAGCCCCCTGGCCTGCGCCGCCGCGCTGGCCGCGCTGCAGGTCATCGAGGAGGAGGGCCTGGTAGAGCGTGCCGAACGCATGGGAGCCTACCTGCGCCACTGCCTGGAGCAGCTGGGAAGCCGCACCGGGCTGGTACGGGAGGTCCGGGGCCTGGGGCTGATGCTGGCGGTGGAGCTGGAAGGCGTGCCGGCACCGGAGGTGGCGGCCGGCTGCCTGCGGGCAGGCCTGCTGGTGAACGCGGTGGGGCAGCGGGCGTTGCGGCTGCTTCCGCCCCTCATCATCCAGGAGGCGGAAGTGGACGAGGCGGTGCGGCGGCTGGAGCAGGCGCTGGTGGCGGCAAGCCAGGCGGCAGGCGGCGCCCAGCGGGAGGGGGCATCCAGGAGTTCATGACAGGCGTGCGCAAGGTGGTGCTGGCCTACTCGGGCGGGCTGGACACCTCCGTCATGATCCCGTGGCTGAAGGAGCGTTACGGTTGCTCGGTGGTGGCGGTCACCGCCGACCTGGGGCAGGAGGAGGACCTGCAGGCCATCTCCCGCAAGGCGCTGGCCAGCGGGGCCGACGAGGTCTACGTGGAGGACGTGCGGGAGGAGTTCGTGCGGGAGTACGCCTTCCGGGTGCTGCGGGCGGGCGCGGTGTACGAGGGCCGCTACCTGCTGGGAACCAGCTTCGCCCGGCCCCTCATCGCCGCCTGCCAGGTGAAGGTGGCCCGCCAGGTGGGGGCCGACGCGCTGGCCCACGGGTGCACCGGGAAGGGCAACGACCAGGTGCGCTTCGAGCTGGCCTACCGGGCGCTGGCCCCGGACCTGAAGGTCATCGCCCCGTGGCGGGAGTGGGAGCTGCGCTCCCGGGAGGACGAGATCGCCTACGCCCAGGCCCGGGGCATCCCGGTGCCGGTCACCCGGGACAAGCCGTACAGCATGGACCGCAACCTGTGGCACATCAGCTACGAGGGCGGCATCCTGGAAGACCCGGACCGCGCGCCGGAGCCCGACATGTTCCTGTGGACCCAGGATCCCCTCCGCGCCCCGGACCAGCCCGAGGAGGTCACCATCGACTTCGAGCAGGGCTACCCCGTGGCCGTGAACGGGCAGCGGCTGTCGGCCGCGCAGCTTTTGTCCCGCCTCAACCAGCTGGCGGCCCGCCACGGGGTGGGCCGGGCCGACCTGGTGGAAAACCGCGTGGTGGGCATGAAGTCCCGGGGCGTCTACGAGACGCCGGGGGGAACCCTTCTCTTCGTCGCCCTTCGGGAGCTGGAGAGCCTGACCCTGGACCGGGACAGCTTCCACTACAAGGAGCACGTGGCGCTGCGCTACGCGGAGCTGGTGTACTACGGCCAGTGGTATTCGCCCCTCAAGCGGGCCCTGGACGCGCTGGTGGACGAGCTGGAGCGGCCGGTGACGGGAAGCGTGCGCCTGCGCCTGTACAAGGGTTCCGTCACGGTTCTGGGCCGCCGCTCTCCGTTTTCCCTGTATGACCCGGAACTGGCCACCTTCGGGGCCGACACCGTGTACCGGCAGAAGGACGCGGAGGGGTTCATCGCGCTGTTCGGCCTGCCCCAGCTGGTGGTATCCCGCCGGGACCGCCGGGCGGGGGGCGGGGAGGCGGCGCCGTGACGGAGGCGGGCACACCCGAACCGACCCCCCCGCCCGGACCGGCCGCAGGTCGCATGTGGGGCGGGCGCTTTTCGGAAGAGCCGGCGCAGGAGCTCATGGCCTTCTCGGCCTCGCTGGCCTACGACCGGCGCCTGTGGCCGTACGACCTGCGGGCAAGCCGGGTGCATGCGGGGCTCCTGGCTCGGGCCGGGCTTCTGCCCGCCGACCAGGCCGAGAAGCTGGACCGGGCCCTGGGCGAGCTGGAAGAGGACCTGCGGGCCGGGCGGGTGACGCTGGACGGGCAGGACGAGGACGTCCACTCGGCCGTGGAGCGGCTGCTGGCGCAGCGGGTGGGGGAGCTGGCGTGGCGGCTGCATGCGGGGCGCAGCCGCAACGACCAGGTGGCCACGGACCTGCGGATGTACGTGCAGGATGCCTGCACCCGGCTCAACCGCGCGGCGCGCCGGCTCCAGGAGGCGCTCCTGGAGCGGGCCGAGCAGGAGGCCGACACCCTCATGCCGGGCCTCACCCACCTGCAGCCGGCCCAGCCCGTCACCCTGGGCCACCACCTCATGGCCTACGTGGCCATGCTGTTTCGGGACCGGGAGCGCATGGCCGAGGTGCGCCGCCGCGCGGCCCGGCTTCCCATGGGCGCCGGAGCCCTGGCGGGAAGCGGGTTCGTGCTGGACCGGGAGTGGGCGTGCCGCGCCCTGGGCTTTGAGGGCCTGTGCGAGAACAGCATGGATGCCGTCAGCGACAGGGACTTCGTGTGCGAGCTTTTGTTCGTCTGCAGCCTGACCATGGTGCACCTCAGCCGCCTGGCGGAGGAGCTGGTGCTGTGGAACCACCCGGCCCTGGGCTTCGTGGAGCTGCCGGACCGGCTGGCTACCGGCTCCAGCATGATGCCCCAGAAGAAGAACCCCGACGCGGCGGAGCTCATCCGGGCCCGGGCGGCCCGGGTTAGCGGCCACCTGGCCGGCTTTCTGGCGGTGCTCAAGGGGCTGCCCCTGGCCTACAACCGGGACCTGCAGGAGGACAAGGAGCCTCTCTTTGACGCCTGCGACCACACCCAGGCCAGCCTGGAGATGGCGGAGCGGCTGGTGCGGGAGGTGCGCTTCAACCGCCAGCGCATGCGCCAGGCGTGCACCGCGGACCTGTTGGCCACGGAGCTGGCCGACTACCTGGTGACCCGGGGGCTGGCCTTCCGGGAGGCGCACCGGGTGGTGGGGCAGGTGGTGGCCCACGCGCAGCGGCGCGGCGTTCCCCTGGACGCCCTGGAGCCGGCGGAGCTGGCCTCCTTCAGCCCGCTGTTTGGCGAGGACGTGCGCCGGTGGCTGAGCCTGGAGCACGCCGTCGCCCGCCGGCGCATCCCGGGAGGGACCGCCCCCGAGGCGGTGCGGCAGGCCATCCAGGAGGCCCGCCGGCGGCTGGGCGCGGAGGAGAGCCGGTGAGCGTCTCGCCCACCGGGCCGGCCCGGGAGCTTCGGGAAGGGGCAGTGGTCACAGGCGCCCGCTGCCTGGTTCTCTACAGCGGCCTGGGCGGCGTGGAGGAGCTGGCCCGGGCGGTGGGGGAGGGGCTGCGGGGCGGCGGTCTGGCGGTGGATCTGGTGCGGGCCGACCGGGCAGCGCCGGGCCCTTTTCCCGTGGGGGCCTACGTCCTGGTGTGCCTGGGCAGCCCGGTGCTGGGCGGCTGGCGGGGACAGGCGGCGCACGACGTGCTGGAGCTGGTGGGCCGCTGCCGGCCCCTGGAGGGCAAGCGGGGCGCCTGCTTCGTGCGGCGCAGGCTGTGGGGCACCCGCAGCGCCCTTCTGCAGATGATGGCCGCGCTGGAGCGCCAGGGGGTGTGGGTGGAGGATTTCGAGGCGGTGGCCAGCCCGGAGCAGGCGCGGCGGTTCGGGCAGCGCCTGCAGGCACTGGCAACGCCCCGGCGGGCAGGGGCCGAGGCGGCGGGCTTGTGACGGGCCTGGGAGGGCCTGCGGGGGATTGTTACGGGTTCGTAAAAAGGGTTTGGAAGGGCTTGACGGACCTTCCCGCGCCCTCTTACACTGGGTGCCAACAACCTGTCCATGGCCAACGGCGAGGAAGGAGAGCAGTAGGGTGGGCGCCGGGACCCAGAGAGCCGGCGGGTGGTGCGAGCCGGTGTCCACAGCCTGCCCGAACTCGCTCCGGAGCTGGCCGGTCGAAAGCGGCCGGGGGCAGTGAGGCCCGGCGCCGGTAGGCCGGCCCGGTGAGGGGCGGCGCAGCCGAAAGGCTGGTCGGCCCCGGCGCCCGTTAGCGCGCAGGCCCTGGGCGGGCGTCAGGCCCGGCCGGGGCAGGGAGATGGGTTCTGCGCGGCAGAGCCCAAGCAGGGTGGTACCGCGAGGCTGGAAGGCTGTCGCCCCTGCTGCCCGGCATACAAACGGGCAGCAGGGGCGTTTCATTCGGGGCCGCTATGGGGGGATCGGCCGATGGCAGCGCAGCGGGGCACGATGGTCACCGAAGTGGGCCGCGAATCGTCCCGCCCGGGGCTGGTGGCGAGCCCGCATCCCAACGGCAAAGCGACCGCTGTCGCTTCCCTGCTGCCCGAGGTGGGCCAGGAGGTGAGCGGCGCCGAGGCGCTGGTCTACGCGCTGGTGGCCGAGGGCGTGGAGGTCATCTTCGGTTACCCCGGTGGCGCGATCATGCCGGTATACGACGCGCTGTATCGCATCGGGGCTCCCCGCCATGTGCTGGTGCGCCACGAGCAGGGCGCGGCGCACATGGCGGAAGGGTATGCCCGCACCACGGGCCGGGCAGGCGTCTGCATGGCCACCTCCGGCCCCGGCGCCACCAACCTGGTGACGGGCCTGGCCAGCGCCTACATGGACTCCGTGCCGGTGGTGGCCATCACGGGGCAGGTGCCCACGGCCCTCATCGGGCGGGACGCCTTCCAGGAGTCCGACGTGGTGGGCGTCACCATGCCCATCACCAAGCACAACTTCCTGGTGCGCCGGGCGGAGGACCTGGTGCGGGTGGTGCGGGAGGCGTTCCACCTGGCTACCACCGGGCGGCCCGGGCCGGTGCTCATCGACCTGCCCAAGGACATCAGCAACGCCCGGCTGCGCTGGCCGGGCTACCCGCCCCGCATGGACCTGCCCGGCTACCGGCCCAACCTGGACGGCCACCCCCGGCAGATCGCGGAGGCCGCCCGCCTCATCAACGCCGCGCGCTGCCCGGTGCTGTACGTGGGAGGCGGGGTCATCGCCTCGGGAGCCAGCGACCTGGTGCGGGAGCTGGCGGAGCGGGCGGATATCCCCGTGGCCATGACCCTCATGGGCCTGGGGGCCATGCCGGGGCGCCACCCCCTCTCCCTGGGGATGCTGGGCATGCACGGGGCCGCGTACACCAACTTTGCGGTGAGCCACGCGGACCTGCTCATCGCGGTGGGGGCCCGCTTTGACGACCGGGTGACGGGCAACGTGCGCACCTTCGCGGCCCGGGCCCGCAAGATCCACATCGACGTGGATCCGGCGGAGATCGGCAAGAACGTTCCGGTGGACGTGCCCATCGTGGGCGATGCCCGCCGGGTGCTGGCGGAGCTTCTGGAGCAGGTGCAGCCGGCCCGCCACGAGGCCTGGTGGGACCAGATCCGGGCCTGGCAGCGGGAGTACCCCCTCACCTACGAGCGCAGCACCACCGAGATCACGCCCCAGGACGTGGTGGTGGAGCTGGACCGCCTCACCGGCGGCGAGGCCATCGTGGCCACCGACGTGGGGCAGCACCAGATGTGGGTGGCCCAGTTCTACCGCTTCCAGCATCCCCGCACCAACGTCACCTCCGGGGGGCTCGGGGCCATGGGGTTCGGCCTTCCGGCGGCCATCGGCGCCAAGGTGGCCTGCCCCGACCGGCTGGTGGTGGGGCTGGTGGGGGATGCGGGCTTCATCATGACCATCCAGGAGCTGGCCACCGCGGCCGAGCTGGGCCTGAAGCTGCCCATCGTGGTGCTCAACAACCGGGCGCTGGGCATGGTGCGGCAGTGGCAGACCATCTTCTACGAGCGGCGCTTCTCCCACAGCCTGCTGCCTGCCAGCACGGACCTGGTGAAGGTGGCCGAGGGGTTCGGCGTGCCGGGCCGGCGCGTCACCCGCCCCGAGGAGGTGGTGCCGGCGCTGGAGCAGGCGCTGGCGGCCCAAGGCCCGTTCGTGCTGGACGTGTGGGTGGATCCCGAGGCGGTGGTGTTGCCCATGGTGCCGCCGGGCGGTTCCATTGACGAGATGGTGGGCGTGAAGGGGCGGCTTTCCACATGAGGCACGTGCTGGCGGTGGTGGTGCGGGACCAGCCCGGGGTGCTGGCCCGGGTGGCGGCGCTGTTCTCCCGGCGGGGGTTCAACATCCAGAGCGTGGCGGTGGGCCCCTGCGAGGAGCCGGGGCTGTCCCGCATGACGCTGGTGCTGGACGAGGACGAAGCGGGCCTGGAGCAGGTGACCAAGCAGCTCCACAAGCTGGTGGACGTCATCAAGGTGAGCGACATCAGCCGGGACGAGGCCATCGAGCGGGAACTGGTGCTGGTGCGGGTGTACGCGGAAGGCAGCCGGCGCATGGAGGTGCTGCAGCTGGGCGAGATCTTCCAGGCCCGGGCCCTGGACGTCACCGACAACTCCGTCATCCTGGAGCTGACCGGCGAGCCGACCCGGGTGGAAGGGGCCCTGCGGCTTCTGCGCAGCTTCGGCATTCAGGAGCTGGCCCGCACCGGGGTGGTGGCCATCGCAGGCGGCGGGCGCAGCCGGGCCGCAAGGCCCGAGCGGGAGCGGGAAGGGGTGCGGGTCTAACCGTGGCAAGGGTCTACTACGATCAGGACGCAGACCTCTCCGTCCTTTCCGGCAAGACGGTGGCGGTGGTGGGGTACGGCAGCCAGGGGCACGCCCACGCGCTGAACCTCCGGGACAGCGGCATCCAGGTGGTGGTGGCCAACCGGCCGGGCACCCGCAACTTTCGGCGGGCCGTGGAGGACGGCTTCACCGTCCTCAGCCCCCACGAGGCGGCCCGGCAGGCGCAGGTGGTGCAGCTTCTGGTTCCGGACCACGTCATGCCCGAGGTCTTCGAGGAGGTCCGGCCCCACCTGACCGAGGGCAAGGCGTTGGGGTTCGCCCACGGCTTCAACGTCCACTTCGGCCAGATCCGGCCGCCGGCCGGCATCGACGTGTTCATGGTGGCCCCCAAGGGGCCTGGCCACCTGGTGCGGCGCATGTACGTGGAGGGGAAAGGGGTGCCGGCCCTGTTTGCCGTGCACCAGAACGCCACCGGGCGGGCCCGGGAGCTGGCGCTGGCCTACGCGCGGGCGCTGGGGGCCACCCGGGCGGGGGTGCTGGAGACCACCTTCCGGGAGGAGACGGAGACGGACCTGTTCGGCGAGCAGGCCGTTTTGTGCGGCGGCATGACGGAGCTGGTGCGGGCGGGCTTCGAGACGCTGGTGGAGGCGGGCTACCAGCCCGAGGTGGCCTACTTCGAGTGCCTGCACGAGATGAAGCTCATCGTGGACCTCATGTTCGAGGGCGGCATCAGCTGGATGCGCCACTCCATCTCCGACACCGCGGAGTTCGGCGACCTGACGGTGGGGCCCAAGGTCATCGACGAGCACGTGCGGGCCAACATGCGGAAGGTTCTGGAGAACATCCGGTCCGGCCAGTTCGCGCGGGAGTGGATCCTGGAGAACCGGGCGGGGCGGCCGGTGATGAACGCCCTGCGCCTGGCCCAGGCGCGCCATCCCATCGAGGAGGTGGGGCGGCGCCTGCGGGCCATGATGCCGTGGATCCAGGTCTCCCAGGAGGCCCGGGAAGTGCTGGACCAGCTGTGGGCCCAGGCCCATGAGGGCCGCCCGCCGGCCGGGCCATCCGGAGGCGGGAGCGGGAGCCGGGCGTGAGCGCCCCGGCTGCGGCCGGCCCGGGCGGACAGGACAGGACAGGGCAGGGGGCCGGGGCAGCGAAGGCAGGGCCATCACCTTTGGAGGAGGGCCTGTAGGAGTGGGCGATTCCAGGCTTGCGCAGCTGTACCGGAACGGTCTGTTCCAGGAGAAGCAGGACTTGCGGATCCCGGGCCCCACGCCCGTGCCCCCGGCGGTGATGCGGGCGGCTTCCCGGGCCATGGTGAACCACCGGGGCGCCGGCTTCCGGGAGACCCTGGCCCGGGTGGTGCAGGGGCTGCAGAAGGTGCTGCAGACCCGCTCGCCCCTGGTGCTGCTGACGGGTTCGGGTACCGCGGGCATGGAGGCGGCCGCGGCCAACCTCATCTCGCCGGGCGAGCGGGTGCTGGTGCTGGTGGGAGGGTTCTTCGGCCAGCGGTGGGTGGAGGTGCTGCGGGCGTTCGGCGCCGAGGTGGAGGTGTACGAGTACCCGTGGCACACGGGCGCCGACCCCGAGGAGGTGGCCCGCCGGCTTCGCCAGCGCCCGGAGACGGTGGCGGTCTTCATGACCCACAACGAGTCCTCCACGGGGGTGCTCAACGACGTGGAGGCCATCAGCCGGGCCCGGCGGGAGGCGGGTTCGCAGGCCCTGCTGGTGGTGGACTCCGTGAGCGGCCTGGGCGGGGCGCCCCTGCCCATGGACGCCTGGGAAGTGGACGTGGTGGTGAGCGCCTCCCAGAAGTGCCTCATGGCCCCGCCGGGCCTGGCCATCGTGGCCGCCTGCGAGCGGGCGTGGGAGCGCATGAAGGCAAGCCGGGCCTCTCGCTACTACCTGGACCTGTGGGCGCACCGCCGCCAGCTGGAGAAGGGGCAGACGCCGTGGACCCCGGCGGTTTCCGTGGTCTTCGCGCTGGAGCAGGCGCTGGAGCTTTTGGAGCAGGAGGGGGACGAGGCCCGGTTTGCCCGCCACCGGCTCATGCGGGACATGGTGCGGGCAGGGCTTTCGGCCCTGGGCCTGCCGCTGTTGGTGGAGTCCCGGTGGGCTTCTCCCACGGTGACGGCCGTGGAGGGGCCGGCGGGCGCTGACGTGGACGAGCTGCGGCGCACCATCGCCGCGGAGACGGGCGTGGTGCTGTCGGGCGGGCAGGGCGCGCTGGCCGGGCGCATCTTCCGGGTGGGCCACATGGGGTACGCGACCCCCATGGATATGGTGAGCGCGGTGGCGGCGGTGGAGGTGGCCATGGCCCGCATGGGCCTGCCCGTGCAGCGGGGCCAGGGCGTGGCGGCCGCCGAGGAAGTGTGGGTTCAATGGCTTCGCTGAGGCCGTGGCGGGTGCTGGTGGCCGACCACCTGGACGAGCAGGGCGTTGAGCGGCTGCGCCGGGAAGCCGGCGTGGAGGTGGAGGTGCGGCCCAACCTGGACCGGGCCGTGCTGGTGGCCCGGGTGGGGGAGTTCGACGCCCTGGTGGTGCGCAGCGCCACCCGGGTGGACAGGGAGCTTCTGGAGGCTGGCCGGCACCTGAAGGTGGTGGGGCGTGCCGGGGTCGGGGTGGACAACATCGACGTGGAGGAGGCCACCCGCCGGGGGGTGGTGGTGGTCAACACCCCCGAGGCCAACACCCTGGCGGTGGCGGAACACACCCTGGCCCTGATGCTGGCGCTGGCCCGGCACATTCCCCGGGCCCACCACCACCTGGCCGTGGAGCGGGGCTGGAACCGCCAGCGCTTCATGGGTGTGCAGCTTTCGGGCAAGACGCTGGGCCTGGTGGGCCTGGGGCGCATCGGCAGCGAGGTGGCCCGGCGCGCCCGGGCCTTCGGCATGACCGTGCTGGCCTACGACCCCTACGTGGGCCCCGAGCGGGCGGCGGCCCTGGGGGTGCAGGTGGTGCCGCTGGCGGAGCTTCTGGCCAGTTCCGACTTCGTCAGCATCCACTGCCCCCTGACGCCCCGCACCCGCCACCTGCTGGGCGAGGCGGAGCTTGCCCGCATGAAGCCGGGCAGCTACCTGATCAACTGCGCGCGGGGCGGCATCGTGGACGAGGCGGCCCTGGCGGCGGCCCTGCGCTCGGGCCGGCTGGCCGGGGCGGCCCTGGACGTCTTCGAGCAGGAGCCTCCCCGGGAAAGCCCCCTGTGGGAGGTAGCCGACCGCCTGGTGGTGACGCCCCACCTGGGGGCCAGCACCCACGAGGCGCAGACCGACGCGGCGGTGCAGGTGGCCGAGGACGTGCTGCGGGTGCTGCGGGGCGAGTTCCCCCGTCATGCGGTGAACCTGCCGGCCATCCCCGCCGACCGGTGGCCCTGGGCCAGGCCCTACGTGGAGCTGGCCCGTCGGCTGGGCCGGGTCTTCACGGAGCTGTTCGGCCCGTCGGTGCTGCGGCGGCTGGAGGTGGTCTACCAGGGGGAGCTGGCAGAGGCTCCCGAGACGCCGGCGCTGACCGCGGCGGTGCTGTGGGGCATCCTGCTGCCCGTGCTGCAGGAGGGGGTGACCCTGGCCAACGCGTCCGCGCTGGCCTCGGAGCGGGGGATCCAGTGGGTGGAGACCCGCCTGCGCAGCGGGCCGGACGCGGCGAGCGTGGCCGGCGGGGGGCCTGCCATCCTGCTGCGGGCCACCGGGCCCGACGGGAGGCGGCTCAGCGTGGGGGGCGTGGTGGTGGAAGGGGAGTGCCGGCTGGTGGAGATCAACGGGTACCGGGTGAACATCGAGGCCTCGGGCTACCTGCTGGTCTCCTCGCACCAGGACAAGCCCGGCATCATCGGCAAGGTGGGAACCCTGCTGGGCCAGCACGGGATCAACATCGCGTACATGCAGGTGGGAAGGGACCGGCCGGGGGGCCATGCGGTCATGGTGGTGGGCGTGGACTCGCCCGTCCCCGAGCCGGTGCTGCTGGAGCTGCGGCGCATCCCGGACCTGTGGGACATGCAGGCGGTGGAGTGGTAGCAGCCCGGACTCTGCAGGGCCGGGCGGCCCGGCGGGCGGCGGGCCGCGGCGGCAAGCCGGGCCGGGTGCGCCGGCAGCATGGTAGGGGAGGGGGAACATGTCCGAACGCATACGGGTGGCGGTGTTTGACACCACGCTCAGGGATGGCGAGCAGTCGCCGGGAGCCAGCCTCAACGAACTGGAGAAGGTGGAGGTGGCCCGCCAGCTGGAGCAGCTGGGGGTGGACGTCATCGAGGCGGGCTTTCCCATCGCCTCGCCCGGGGAGATGGCGGCGGTGCGGGAGATCGCCCGCCAGGTGCGCCGGCCGGTGATTGCGGCCCTGGCCCGCTGCAACCCCGCGGACATCGAGGCGGCGGGGGAGGCCCTCAAGGGGGCGGCGCGGCGGCGCATCCACGTCTTCATCGCCACCTCGCCCATCCACATGCAGTACAAGCTGCGCATGACCCCGGAGCAGGTCCTGAAGGCGGCCGAGGAGTCGGTGAAGCTGGCCCGGCGGCTGGCCGACGAGGTGGAGTTCTCCGCGGAGGACGCCACCCGCAGCGACCCGGACTTTCTGTGCCGCATCTTCGAGGTGGCCATCCGGGCGGGGGCTACCGTCATCAACATTCCCGACACGGTGGGCTACACGACCCCCAAGGAGTACGGGGACCTCTTCCGGTACATCCGGGCCCACACCGAGGGCGTGGAGAAGGTGGTGCTCAGCGCCCACTGCCACGATGACCTGGGGCTGGCCACGGCCAACACCCTGGCGGCCATCGAGGCAGGCGCCCGGCAGTTCGAGGGCACCATCAACGGCATCGGGGAGCGGGCGGGCAACGTGGCCATCGAGGAGGTGGTCATGGCCCTCAAGACCCGTCACGACGTCTACGGCTTTGACACGGGGATCGTGACGGAGCAGCTGTACCGCACCAGCCGCCTGGTGAGCACCCTGACGGGCATCGTGGTGCAACCCAACAAGGCCATCGTGGGGGAGAACGCCTTCGCCCACGAGGCGGGCATCCACCAGGACGGCATCCTGAAGGAGCGGCGCACCTACGAGATCATGACGCCCCAGTCCGTGGGGCAGAGCCACAGCCGCCTGGTGCTGGGCAAGCACTCGGGCCGGCATGCCTTCCGCCACCGGCTGCAGGAACTGGGCTACCAGCTTTCGCCCGAGGAGCTGGAGCGGGCCTACCAGCGATTTTTGGAGGTGGCGGACCGCAAGAAGCACGTCACGGACCGGGACCTGCAGGCCATCGTGGAGGAGCAGCGCTCCCTGTCGGTGCCCGAGGCGCTGCGGCTCGACTACTTCTCCGTCTCGGTGGGCACCGGGACGGTGCCTACGGCCACGGTACGGCTGGTGGTGGGCGGGCAGTCGGTGCAGGAGGCGGCCACGGGCGACGGGCCGGTGGATGCCCTGTACCGGGCCATCGAGCGGGCGGCGGGGGTGCGGGCGGAGCTGGAGAGCTACCAGCTGCAGGCCCTCACCTCGGGCAAGGACGCCCTGGGCGAGGTGACGGTGCGGGTGCGGGACGACGGCCAGCTGTTCGTGGGCCGGGCCGCCAGCACCGACATCCTGGAGGCCAGCGGGCGGGC
>DATCLL010000170.1:0-6326 GCA_036563935.1 Limnochordales bacterium
AGGGTCACCCCCACCACCCGGGCCCCACGGGCTTTCACCTCCTGGATGTTGCCCAGCATCTTGGCCTGCAGGGCCCGCTGGGTGGAGAGGGCCACCACCGGCCTGCCCTCCTCGATGAGGGCCAGGGTGCCGTGCTTCAGCTCGCCTGCGGCATAGGCCTCGGCGTGGATGTAGGAGATTTCCTTCATCTTCAGCGCGCCCTCCATGGCCACCGCCCAGTCCAGCCCCCGGCCGATGTAGAAGGCGTGCTCGCTGGCGGCCAGCTGCACCGCCACCTCCCGTATCCGGGGCTCCTGCTCCAGCACCTGACGCAGCCGCTGGGGAAGCTGCAACAGCTCCTGTACCCGGCGCCGCTCCACCTCCCCGCCGGCCGCCAGGGCCGAGAGGAGGGCCAGGGCCACCACCTGGGCCGTGTACGCCTTGGTGGAAGCCACGGCCACCTCGGGCCCCGCCCGGGTGTACAGCACCCGGTCCGCCTCCCGGGCGATGGTGCTCCCCTCCACGTTGACGATGGCCAGCACGGGCGATCCCCGACGGCGGGCCTCCCGCAGGGCGGCCAGGGTGTCCGCCGTCTCCCCCGACTGGCTCACCACCACCGTCAGCGTCCGCTCATCCACCCGGTGCGGCCGGTGCCGGAACTCCGAGCCCAGCTCCACCCACACCGGGCGCCCCAGGGCGTCCTCCAGCAGGCCTTGCCCGGCCAGGCCCGCATGCCAGGCGGTTCCGCAGGCCACCACCATCACCCGCTGGAAACCCGAAAGCCAGGCCCGGTCCACGCCGGCATCCTGCAGGTCCACCTCCAGGCGGTCGGCCCGGATGCGGCCGTGGAGGGTGTTTTGCACGGCGTCGGGCTGCTCGTGGATCTCCTTGAGCATGAAGTGGGGATACCCGCCCCGCTCGGCCGCCCGGGCATCCCAGGGGAACTCCTGCTCGGGACGCAAGACCGGCCGCCCGCTGCCGTCCCAGACCTGGATGCCCTCCTGGCTCAGGCGGGCCACGTCACCGTTGTGGAGGTAGACCATCCGCCGCGTCCACCGCAGCACCGCCGCCGGGTCGGAACCGGCCACAAGCTCCCCGTCGCCCACCCCCACCACCAGGGGGCTGTCGTGGCGGGCCAGCACCACCACCCCGGGCTCGTCCGACGAGACCACGGCCAGCGCCCACGAACCCCGCAGCCGCGCCGCCGCCTGCCGCACGCAGGCGGCCAGATCCCCCCGGTACAGCTCCTCCAGGAGGTGGGCCACCACCTCCGTGTCGGTGTCGGACCGGAAGCGGTGGCCGCGGGCGGCCAGCTGCTCCTTCAGCTCCGCGAAGTTGTCGATGATGCCGTTGTGGACGACCCCGATGCGGCCGTGGCAGTCCAGGTGCGGATGGGCGTTGGTGTCGGTGGGAGCCCCGTGGGTGGCCCACCGGGTGTGGCCGATGCCCACGAACCCGTCCACCCCCGGGCGGGACGCCACCATGGCCTCCAGCCGGGGCAGGCGGCCGGCCGTCTTCACCACCTGCAGCCGGTGGTTCACCACCGCCACGCCGGCCGAGTCATACCCCCGGTACTCCAGCCGGCGCAGCCCTTCCAGAAGCACTTCCACCGCCTGGCGGTGGCCTACGTAGCCCACGATGCCGCACACGGGCACGGACCCCCCGTCCCCAGAGGCATTGTGCGTGCCGGAGCGACGCGCAAGGCGTCGCCGCCCCCCTGCCGGCGCAGGGGGACGCCTGCCGCGCACCGTGGGCTGCCACCCGGGAGCCTTTTGTGCCGGGATCGCTCCCGGCCTTTGGCAGCTCCCTCACGACCGTGGCCGGCCGGGGGTCACCCGCCGATCCTCCGAGATCCCCCGCCTCGTCAACTGGCATGCTGCTGCACGCCAGCCCTGGCGCTTGTCGCCACCGCCCGGTGGCCCATCCCGATGCAAAGCCCTACGGCGCCGCGGTGAACGGTGATACCGGGCTTGTGCTCACCGGATGCCGGGTCGCGGCTCACGGCGCGCCCGCGCTCCCGCCCCCTTCCGGCCCGCCGGCCGTGCCGCCTGCGGCCCCGCCCACCCGGGCCACGGTGGATGCGATGTGGTCGGCCCAGCGCTGCACCGCCTGCGGGTCGACACCCTCCACCATAACACGCACCACCGGCTCCGTGCCAGACGGGCGCACGTATACCCTTCCTGCCTCGCCCAGCTCCTGTCTTGCCGCCTCGATGGCCTCGGCCAGGGCCGGGTGCTCCATGACCGCCCGGCGGTCCGCCACCCGGACGCTGCGCAGCACCTGGGGCAGACGGGGCACCTGGGCCCGCAGCTGCGACAGGGGAACGCCGGCCGAGCGCATCTCGGCCAACAGCATCAGGCCCGTCAAAAGCCCGTCCCCGGTGGAGGCGTGCTCCAGGAAGATGATGTGGCCGGACTGCTCGCCGCCCAGCACCAGCCGGTGCTCCCGCATGGCGGCCAGAACCTGCCGGTCCCCCGGGGCCGTGCGCACCAGCCGCCCGCCCTCCCGGGCCAGCGCCAGCTCCAGCCCGCCGTTGGAGTACACCGTGGCGGCCACGGCCCGCCCGGGCAGCGTTCCTGCCCGCAGCCGGGGCAGCGCGCAGATGGCCAGGATGACGTCCCCGTCCACCACCTCCCCCTGCTCGTCCACGGCGATGCAGCGGTCCGCATCCCCGTCCAGGGCCAGCCCCACCGCTGCCCCGTACTCCCGCACCGCCCGGGCCACCACATGGGGGTGGGTGGAGCCGCAGTTCACGTTGATGTCCTCGCCCCCGCTGCCCGTGTGGATGGCCACCACGTCGGCCCCCAGCCGGCGCAGCAGCCGGGGTGCCAGCGCGTAGGCGGCGCCGTTGGCGCAGTCCACCACCACCCGCATACCCTGCAGGGACGGACCCCGCCGGGCCAGGTGCTCCTCGTAGCGCCCCACCAGGGCCGGCTCGTCCCGCACCCGGCCCACCGCCAGGCCCGTGGGGCTGGGAAAGCGGTCCTGGCGGGCCATCTCCTCCACCATGGACTCCAGCGCCAGCTCCGCCTCGTCCGGGAGCTTCTGGCCGTCGGTGCCGAAGAACTTGATGCCGTTGTCCTCCACGGGGTTGTGGGAGGCGGAGATCATCACGCCCATGTCCGCTCCCGCCTCGGCCGTCAGGAAGCTGAGGCCCGGGGTGGGAACGATGCCCACCTGCACCACGTCCACGCCCGAGGAGGTGAACCCTGCCGTGACAGCGGCCTCCAGCATCCCCCGGGAGACGCGGGTGTCGCAGCCCACCAGAACCCACGGCCGCCCGCTTCGGCCTTCCCTGCCGTGCCGCTCGGCTACCATGGCCCCGGCGGCCCGGCCCAGCCGGAAGGCCAGAAGGGGCGACAGGTCCCCGTTGGCCACGCCCCGCACCCCATCGGTGCCGAAAAGCCGCGCCATGCCCCTCCTCCTTCCCCCGCCGGCCCCGTCAGGCCCCGGCCAGGGCCGTCCGGGCCCATTCGCCCCACGGGCGCTCCCAGGCCAGCACGGCCACGCCCCAGGGGGGAAGTTCCAGCTCCAGGCCGCCGGCCGCTTCCCACCCCTCCTGCCTCCCCACGCCCGCAGCCGCCCGGCGGCCCGTGAGGAGGTCCACCCACGTGCGGCCGGCCTCGGCCCCGGCGTGCTCCACCAGGCCCGGGGCCGGGCGCAGGCGCACCCGCTGGGGCCGCTCGCTGCGGCTGACGGCCACCACCACCGGGGCGTGACCCGGCGCCGGGGCGCCCCGGCCGAAGGCCGCCACCTCGTCGCTGCCGTCCACCTCCACCACCACCGGCTCGCCCCAGGCCAGGGCCGGCACGTTGCGGCGCAAGGCCGCCAGCCGGCGCACCCAGCGCCACAGGCGCACCCGCTGGCGGCTTTCATCCCAGGGGAACGTGCGCCGGCAGTCGGGGTCCTTGCCCCCCGTCATCCCCACCTCGTCGCCGTAGTACACGCAGGGGATGCCCGGCCACGTGAACAGCCAGGCGAACATCCCCCGCACCAGCCCTTCCTGCTGGCCGGCCACGGTGAGGATGCGCTCCGTGTCGTGGCTGCCCAGGAGGTTCATGAGGGCAAAGACCGCCGGAGCCGGGTAGCGGGCGGCCTGGGCGTGAAGCACTTCGGCCAGCCGGGCCCCGGTGGTGGTGCGGCGCACGAAGAAGTCCAGCAGGGCGTCCCGCAACACGTAGTTCATGACGGCGTCGAACTGGTCGCCGCCCAGCCAGGCCGCCGCGTCGTGCCAGATCTCGCCCACGATGTACGCCTGCGGGTTCAGCCGCTTCACCAGCGCCCGCCAGACCTGCCAGAAATCCCCCTCCACCTCGTTGGGAACGTCCAGCCGCCAGCCGTCGGCCCCCAGCTCCATCCAGTGCCGGGTCACCTGGAACAGGTACTCCCGCACCTCCGGGTGGGAGGTGTTCAGCTTGGGCAGGTGGGGCAGGCCCCACCAGCAGGCGTAGCTGGGCGGCTGGCGCACGATGGGCCAGCGGTGGATGAAGTACCAGTGGTAGTAGGGGGACTGGGGCCCCCGGCGCACCACGTCCTGGAAGGCCCAGAAGGTCTCGCCCGTGTGGTTGAAGACGGCGTCCAGGATGAGGCGCATGCCCCGGCGGTGAAGCTCCTGCGCCAGCCGCCGGAAGTCCTCCTGGCTGCCCAACGCCGGATCCACCTGGAGGTAGTCGGAGGCGTCGTAGCGGTGGGGGGAGGGTGCCTGCACGATGGGGTTCAGGTAGATGGCCCCCACCCCCAGGTCTGCCAGGTAGTCGAGCCGGCGGCGGATCCCCTCCAGGTCGCCCCCGAAGAAGCTCGTCAGGGTGGGCACGCTGTCCCAGGGCACGGTGCCCGGAGGGTCGTTGTCGGGGCGGCCGTTGAAGAAGCGATCCGGGAAGATCTGGTACATCACCGAGCCGGCCACCCACCGGGGCACGGAGAAGGCCCGCAGCGCGTGCAGGTCCACGCTCCAGGCCCCCGATGGCGGGGCCGGCGGCACGGGCAGACCCTGGCCGGGCAGCTCCAGGTGGTAGCGCACCGCCGGTCGGGCAGGTCGGATGCGGCCCCGCAGAAGCCACCCTTCCGGCAGGCGCTGAACGGGCCACAGGGGCACCGAGCGCCAGCAGCCGTCGAAGTAGCGCAGCCGCACCGGGCCCGGCAGGGGCCCCGTCCAGCGAAAGCGCAGGAACGCCTCACCCGAACCGGTGGGCACCACATCCCCGCCGTAGGCGTCGTGCTCTACCGGAACGGGCGCGACCTGCAGGTGGTGTGCCGTCGTCTCCACGGATGAGCCAGAACCTCCAGGCGAAGACTACCCGTGCCAGTGTCGGCGAAGCCCGGGGCCCACTATTCCGGCAGGCGCCCCGCGTTCCTCCCATCTATGCGCTGGCAAAGCGCGCCGCCACCCCCGCGCCGGCGGGAGGGAGCCGGGCGCGGGCGACCAAGTTCCTGGACGTACCATGCCACAGGGCCCTGACCCGGGGCCCGGCGTCGGGGGAGAAGGAGATGGCCTGGGAGGAAAGCCTCCCCTTGCTGAAAGAGCTGGCGGAAGCGGTGGGCGTGGCAGGGTTCGAGGAAAGCGTGCGGGAGGTGATGCGCCGCCACCTGGCAGGCCAGGGCGAACTGATCACCGACGGCCTGGGAAGCCTCCTTTGCGTGCGGGCCGGGAAAGCAGCCTCCCCCAGGGTGCTGCTGGCCGGGCACATGGACGAGGTAGGCCTCATGGTGAGCCTCATCACCGATGACGGCTTCCTGCGCTTCCAGACCCTGGGAGGCTGGTGGGAGCCGGTGCTTCTGGCCCAGCGGGTGGTGGTAGTGGGGCGGCTGGGGCCGGTGCCGGGCGTCATCGGCTCCAGGCCTCCTCACCTGCTGTCGCCCGAGGAACGCAAGAAGCCCCTGGAACGCAAGGAGATGTTCATCGACGTGGGAGCCGCAAGCCGCGAAGAGGCGCTGCGGCTGGGCATCCGCCCCGGCGACCCCGTGGTGGTGGAAGGCGCCTTCACCCCGCTGGCCGGGGGGAAGCGGGTTCTGGCCCGGGCCCTGGACAACCGGGTGGGCTGCGCGGTGGCGGTGGAGGTGATGCGGCGGCTGCGGCCCGAGGAGCACCCCAACACCCTGATGGCCGCAGGGACGGTGCAGGAGGAGGTGGGGCTTCGGGGCGCCGCCACCCTGGCGGAGCTGGCCAGCCCGGACGTGGCCTTCGCCCTGGAGGTGTCCGTGGCCGGCGACACGCCGGGCACCAAGCCGGAGGAGGCCCAGTCCCGGCTGGGCAAGGGTCCCGCCATCACCCTGTACGATGCCACCCTCATCCCGCACCGCCGCCTGCGGGACTTCGTGGTGGACGTGGCCGAACGGTGCGGCATCCC
>DATCLL010000171.1:0-7498 GCA_036563935.1 Limnochordales bacterium
TCACGACGCCTGCCGAGCCCCGCCTTCCGCCAGGTTCAGCCGCCCCACCGCCTGCAGGTAGCGCAGCCGGGCCAGGTGGTAGTCAAAGAGAGCATGGACGTAGTCGGTGCGGGCCCGGGTGAGCGCGGACTGGGCGCTGAGCAGGTCCACGTCGGTGGCCGCGCTGGCCTCGTACATGCGCTGGGTCATCCGCAAGGTCTCCTGGGCCTCCTGAACCCTCTGGCGCAGGACGTCCAGCCGGCGGAAGGCGTCCTGCATGGCCTCGTACTGCTGGCGCACGCCCAACGTCACCCCGTTGACCGCCTGCTGCAAGGCGGTCTCCGCCCGCTGAACCCCCAGCTGGGCCCGCTCCAGCTGCAGGCGCGGCGTGTAGGAGTTGTCAGACAGCTCTGCCTGCTTGCGGGCCGCCTCCAGGGCCGCACGGGCCTGGAGGACCTCCACCCGCTCGTCCAAAGCCCGGGCCAGATCCTGCTCCAGGGAGGCTTCCACCGGTGCCGGCTCCACCGCCTGCGGCGCGGGCCGGGTGGGCGCGTCGGGGGGAAGCCCCAGGGTCTGGCGGAAGCGCATCAGGGCCACGGTGCGGTTGCCCTCCAGCTGCAAGAGCGTGGCCCGAAGGTCCGTCACCTGCCCGGTGGCCCGCAACACCTCCACCTCGGCCGCCACCCCGGCCCGGAACTTCTCCCGGGCCACCTCCAGCTGGCGCTGGGCCAGGGTGAGACCCTCCTGGGTGACCTGGATAAGGTTTTCCACCCGCAGCACCCCGAAGTAGTCCTCGGCCACCCGTAGCCGAAGCTGCTGGCGGGCCAGTTCCAGCTGCCGGCGGGCCAGGTCGGCTGCCGCCTGCGCCTGTAACAGCGCGACCGGATCGGGACGCGCCAGTTGGGCTGCCTGGACCTGCTCCAGGGCCACCCGGGCGTCCTCGGCGGCGATGCGGGCGCTGCGCAGGTCCAGGTTGTGCTCCTCGGCCACCGCCACCGCCTGGGCCAGCGTCACCTGTTCCGGCCACCGGGCAGCCGGCTGCCCGGCTCCCCCGGCCGGGGGGGCCGGGGCTTGCGACCGGGGCGGCGGCGCCGTGGAGCTTGCGGGCGGGGGCGGTTCGGCTCCCCGCGCCGGCGGCGAAGCCTGCACTACCACAGCCCCCAGCAGGGCCGCCGCCAGGCCCACGGCCCAGCCCGCCGGGCAGCTTGAGCGCCTCGGCAGCCTCCCGGGCCGGCCCATCCCTCGAATCTGCAGTGGTGCCTCCATGTCCACCCGTGCCATCCCCCTACCGTGCCCGTCGAGCGACGTGGCCCCAGATGAGTTGCGCCGTTCCAAAACGCTCACACGCTACCCACCCACCCGCGTCCCCTCAACGCCCGCCCGTGTGGGCGGGAGCCTGGGTCGGCACCACCCTGGCGCCGCGCCGGCGCACAAGCCCGGCCAGCCAGGCGCCTGCATCCTCCAGCAGCGTGTACGCTACCGGCACCACAAACAGGGTCAGCAGGGTGGCGAAGCTGAGCCCGAAGACCACCACCGTGGCCAGGGGGGCCTGCATCTCCGACCCCTCGCCCAGCCCCAGGGCCATGGGCAGCATCCCCAGCACCGTGGTGGAGGTGGTCATGAGGATGGGGCGCAGCCGGGTTCGGCCCGCCAGGGCCAGGGCCTCCGCCCGGGGCCGGCCCTGCCGGCGCAACTGGTTGGTGTAGTCCACCAGGACGATGGCGTTGTTCACCACGATTCCCGCCAGCATCACGCAGCCGATGACGGAGCCCACGTTCAGCGTCCGCCCGGTGACGGCCAGCCCCACCAGCACGCCCACGGCAGCCAGAGGAATGGAGAGCATGATGGAAAGGGGCTGCACCAGGGACTCGAACTGGGAGGCCAGCACCGCGTACACCAGGAAGATGGCCAGCGCCATGGCCAGCGCCAGGCTTCCGAAGGACTCCTGCATCTGCTGCACGTCGCCGCCGAAGCTCACCTGGACCTGGGGCGGAAGCGGCGTGCGCGCCAGCGCCGCCCGCACGTCGGCCACCACGCTACCCAGGTCCCGCCCGGCCAGCCCGGCGGTGACGGTGACGGTGCGGGCCTGGTTTTCCCGGGTCAGGTCCCGGGGCGTGGTGCTGTCGGTGAACTGCACCAGCTGCTTGAGGGGGACCACCCCTGCCCGGGGCGACAGAACCGGAATCTGCTCCAGCAGCTGGCGGTTGAGCCGCACTGCCGGATCGGCCCGCACCACCAGGTCCAGCTCCGTTCCTCCCACCCGGTACTGGGTGGCCACCGTCCCTTCCAGGGCGGTGCGCACCGCCGACGCCACCTGCGGCAGCGAAAGCCCCAGCTCCCGGGCCCGCTCCCGGTTCAAGGTGAGGGTGATCTCCGGCCGCCGCCGGGAAAGGCCCGTGTCCACGTCCCGAGTTCCCGGGATCTCCCGCACCAGCTGGGCGACCCGCTCGGCCGCCTGCGCCAGGAGCTCCTCGTTTTCCGACCGAAGCCGGATAGCCAGGGGTGCGCCGCCGAAGCCGCCCATGCGCAGGCCCTGCTGTACCCGGGCGTTGATGGTGACGCCCGGGAACTGCCGGCCCAGGCGGCGCACCTCCTCCGCGATGTCCTGGGCGCTGCGGCTTCGCTGCTTTTTGGGTACCAGGTCCAGCTCGATGCTGGCCTGCTCAGGGGTGGCAGACGAGGCGCCGCGGCCTCCCTGGCCGATGAAGCCACCCACGCTGGTGTAGATGGACTCCACCTCAGGGATCCGGGCCAGAAGCTGCTCCAGCTGGCGGGCCACCTTGTCCGTCTCCTCGATGCGGGTGCCCGTGGGAAGCTGCATGGTGACCCGAACCGCCCCGGGGTCGGTGGGGGGCATGAACTCGCGGCCGATCCTGGGCCACAGCGCGGCGCTGCCTGCCAGCGACCCGGCCGCCACGGCCACCACCAGGCCCCGCCGGGCCAGGGCTGCGCCGATGGCCCGGCCGTAGCGCTCCTGAAGCCACCAGACCGCCCGCTGGATGGGATCGCGAGGAGTGCCGCCCAGCTCGCCCACGGCCAGGGCAGGCATCGGCCCGGCCAGAAGCCGGGAAGCCAGCAGCGGGGCCACCGTGATCGCCACCACCAGGGAACTCAGCAGGGCGGCGGAGTTGGTGAGGGCCAGGTCCCGGAAGATCTGCGATGCAATCCCGCTGATGAACAGCACCGGCAGGAAGACCACGATGTTGGTGAAGGTGGAGGCGCTGATGGCCAGGCCCACCTCGTTGGTGCCCTCCACCGCCGCCTCGGCAGCTTCCCGTCCCGACAGCCGGTGGCGGAAGATGCTCTCCAGGACCACGATGGAGTTATCCACCACCATGCCCACGCCCAAGGCCAACCCGCCCAGGGAGATGATGTTGAGGGTCATGCCCATGAAGTAGACCAGCACGAAGGTGGCGATGATGGAGACGGGAATGGAGATCATGACCACCAGGGTGGCCCGCATGGACTGCAGGAAGAAAAGCAGGATGAGGCCGGCCAGCACCGCCCCGATGATGGCGTTTTGAAGGACGTCCCGGATGGACCGCTCGATGAACTCGGCCTCGTCGAAGACCACGGCCAGCTCCACGTCGGAGCCCAGGTCCCGCCGGAGCCGTTCCACTTCCTGGCGCACCCGCCGGGCCACCAGCACCGTGTTGGCCTGGCCTTCCTTCTGAATGGAAAGGCCCACCGCCGGCTTGCCGTTGAGCCGGTTGATGACGTTGACGTCCGAAAAGTCCTCCTTCACCTCGGCCAGGTCGCCCAGCCGCACGCTGGCCCCCGACCCCGTGGGGATCTGGAGGGAGGCGATCTCCTCTAGGCTGCGGAACTCACCTTCCGTCCGCACCAGAAACTCCTGGGTCCCGCTGCGGAGGATCCCGCCTGCCTGGCTGGTGTTCTCCTGGCGCAGGGTTTGCACCAGCTGATCCAGCGAGACCCGGTACGCGGCCAGGCGCAGGGGATCGGCCACCACGTGGATCTCCCGCACGAGGCCGCCGCTCACATTCACCGACCCGACCCCGTCGATGCGTTCCAGCCGCGGTGCCACTACCTCCTCGGCCAGCCGCCGCACCTCCGCCGGGGAGCGCTGACCGCTCATGGTGAGGGCCATGATGGGCGCCGAGTTGGGGTCGAACTTGAACACCAGCGGCGATTCCACGCCGTCGGGCAGCTGGCGGCGGATGAGGTCGATGCGCTCCCGCATCTGCAGCGTCGCGAAGTTCATGTCCGTGCCCCACTCGAACTCCGCGATGACCACCGACTGGCCGCGTCGGGAGGTGGAGCGCAGGGTGCGCAGGCGGTCCACGGTGGCGATGGCGTTTTCGATGGGGCGGGTGACCAGGTTTTCCACTTCCCTGGGCCCGGCGCCCTCATAGGTGGTGAAGACGGCGGCCACGGGGTAGTTGATGTTGGGGAGCAGGTCCAGGGGGAGCTGGGTGAAGGCCACAAAGCCCAGCACCACCACCATGCTCACCAGCATGAGGGTGGTGACGGGGAAGCGCACCGCAAGCCTGGCCAGGTTCATCGAGCGCCCTCCTCCCCCGATACCCGCACCGGGGTCTCAGGAGCCACGAACTCCTTGCCCGCGGTGATGACCCGCTCGCCCTCCTGCAGCCCGGAGATGACCTGACGCCAGTTGCCGTCGCTGATGCCCAGCTGCACCTGGCGGAAGCGGGCCCGCCCCTGGTCGATGACGAAGATGCCCACCTGGTCGTTCCACCGGGCCACCGCGCTTTCCGGAACGGCCAGCGCGCCCTCTACGGTCACCAGGGGAACCTCCACCGACACATCCAGCCCGGCCCGCAGCACCTGCTCCCGGTTGGGAACGCGCACCTCTACCCCGAACAGGTGGCTTTGGGGGTCGGCCACAGGGTCCACCCGCACGATGCGCCCCGGGAAAAAGCGGCCGGGTATGGCCCTGGGCTGCACCCGCACCGCCATTCCCGCCCGCAGGCGCAGCGCGTCCTCCCCCGGGACCCGCACCAGCACCTTCAGCTCATCCACATCCACCAGGGTGAGCACGGGGGCCGACGGCGAGGCGTTTTCGCCTACCTCCACGCTCACCTGGGCCACGGTGCCGTCCATGGGGGCCACAAGCCGCGCGTTGGCCAGCTGTACCTGGGCCAGGCGCAGCGCTGCCTGGGCGCGTTCCACCTCCGCCTGCGCGGCGGCGAGGTCATTGGGGTTCGGGCCTGCCTTCAGGCTGTCCAGCCGGGCCCGGGCCGCCTGCAGCTGCGCCTCGGCCTGCTGCCAGCGGGAAAGGGCGGTGTCGTAGGCCTGCTCCGTGGCTGCCCCCGAGCTGCGCAGCAGCTGGGTGCGCTCCAGCTCCTTGCGGGCTGCTTCCAGCTGCGACTCCGCCTGGGCCACAGCCGCTTCCGCCTGCTGGAGCTCCTCGGGGGTGGCTCCTTCCTTCAGTCGCTGGTAGCGGGCCCGGGCCTGGGACAGGGCCGCCTGGGCCTGGGCCACCTGGGCTTCCAGTTCGGCGGTGTCCAGGCGCAAAAGCTCCTGACCGGCCTTGACCCGGTCTCCCGCCTGCACCCGCAGGCTGGCGACGCGGCCTGTGGTCCTCACGGACAGCCGGACCGTGGTGCGGGGCTCCAGGACGCCGTAGTACGTGGCTTGCTGCTGCAGGGTGCGCCGTTCGACCGCTGCGGCCTGGACCGGCACGGCCACCCCTGCCGGCAGTCCCTGGCGGGGGGCGCCAGGCCCTGCAGCACCCGCCGGGCTGGCCGGGCCCGCCGGGCGGCCCTCGGCGCCCTGCGGCCGAGACGGCAGCCTGCCGATGCGCCCGGCCGTGGCCGCCAGCACCAGGCTGACGAGAGCTGCCACGGCCAGAGCGGCTCCCGCCCACGTGAGCAGGCGACGCATAGCTGGTGTACCTCCCTGAGCTGCGCCAGGCCCTGGCATGGGGAGGGGGAGCGCCGAGCGGCCGGGGAACTGCGGGCATTATACCACCGGGCAAGGGGAAAGAGAACCGGCCGAGGAACTTTCCGGTGCGGGTGGGAGTCCCCTGTGGGGCAGCCGGCACCGGGCGACGAGCTGCAGCGCATCGAGCTGTTGCGCCGGACTCGCCTGTTCGAGGGCCTGTCCGAGGTGGAGCTCATTCCCATCGCACGCCTCATGCGCCGGCGCCGCTACCGCAAGGGGATGTTCATCTTCCTGGAGGGCGAGCCGGTGGACGCCGTCTACGTGGTGGAGTCCGGCTCGGTGAAGGCCTCCACGGCCTCCCCCGACGGGCGTCAGCACATCCTGGGCGTGATGGGGCCCGGGGACTTCTTCCCGCACGTGGGCTTCCTGGACGGCGGCCCGGCACCCGGTACGGCCGAGGCGCTGGAGGAGACCACCGCCTGGGTCATCGAGCGAAGCGCCTTCTACCAGGCCCTTCTGGAGCACCCGGCGGTGGCCGTGCGCCTCATCGCGCTGCTCAGCCAGCGCATCCGCAAGCTGCAGGCCCAGGTGCGGGAGCTGGCCACCCGGGACGTGGCATCCCGTCTGGCCGGCGCGCTGGTACGGCTGGCCCGGGAACACGGCACAGCCCACCCCCTCCCCGAAGCCCCCCAGGCAGTCCGCATCGGCGTGCGGCTTTCCCATCAAGACCTGGCAGCCCTGGTGGGAACGGCCCGGGAGACGGTGAGCCGGGTTCTGGCGGCCTTTCGCAAGGCCGGTCTGGTGCGGGTGGAACGGGGATACCTGGTGGTTTTGGATATGGTCCGCCTGGAGCGCTGGCAGTAGACAGGCGTTTTCTTTCCCGGCGGCCGGGCCGGCCCGTGGCGCCACCCGGGCAAGGCCGCTGCCGTGGGCACTGTGGGCTTCGCCCGGGACGTCTGTACTTGCATCGTGTCCTTCCAACTTCGGAAACCCATCCCGACTTTCAGGACTTTCCTCGCTGGGTGGAACCTGACCTTCTGGCCATCTTTCCCCTTGGGAAGCCCGCCGCCGCGCGCTTCCCACAAGACCTGTCGGCCCCTTCACGGAAAGGACATCTGTCCCTTCCCAGGACGCCCGATGCCGTGGCTGTGACGGACGTCACCTCCACCGTTGATACACCTCAAACGGCGCCACAGCGCCTTTTCCTACCGTTGAAGGTGAAACGCGAGGGGAGGAAGACGGGTGCCGTACCCGTGCACCCGAAGCATCCCGACCGGAGGGGGCGGACACACCATGAGAGGAGAACCGAAGGCGCCCCGCCAGGATGCGCACCGCCGGCTTCGCCGGCTGGGAGGGGTGGTGGCGGCAGGGCTGGTGGCCGTGGCCGTCTCCATCGGCCTGGCCAACTTCACCGTAGGGCGCGGCGCCGGGGAGGGTTCCGGCGCGGGCGGGGCAAGCTCCCTGAAGCTCACCCCGATCTCGCTGGCCGACGCGGTCTCCCTGCCCAAGGCTCCCATGGCCAGCCCTCCGCAAGTTCCTCCGCCCATCACCCGCAGGCAGCCCGCCACGGTGCTGGTGGAGCTGGAGACCATCGAAAAGAAGATGACGCTGGCCGACGGCGTGGAGTACACCTTCTGGACGTACAACGGGACGG
>DATCLL010000172.1:0-4142 GCA_036563935.1 Limnochordales bacterium
AGGGCAGCCCGGCATCGAAGAGACCTTCACCTCCGCCAACCACGGAGCCGGCCGGGTGCTGTCCCGCAGCGAGGCCCGCCGGCGCATCAGCCGGGCCCGCTTTGAGGAGAGCCTGGGCCAGGTGCTGTACAACGTGGACGACTACCGGGCCATCGTGGACGAGGCCCCGGACGCTTACAAGGACATCGACGCCGTGGTAGATACCCTCGCGGAGATCGGCCTTACCCGCAAGGTAGCCCGCCTGCGGCCCCTGGCCGTCATCAAGGGCGAAGGGGAGCGTTAGGCGGGCGCTGCGGCCGGGGCGAGCAGATCGAGAGGGGGGGAACAGGCCATGGCTCCGGCAGGGGAGGGTGGTATTTCCCGGGAAATAGAGCAGCGGGCCCGGGCGCTGGGGGAGGCGCTGACGGCGGATCCCCGGGTGGAGCGCTACCGCAAGGCCCGCCAGGCGGTACGGGAGCGTGAGGCCACCCGCATCATGCTCCGGGACTTGCGTTCCCGGGAGGCGGAGCTGTGGCGGCGGCGGGCGGCCGGGGAGCAGGTCTCCCCGGAGGAATGGGACCGCCTGCGGCAGTTGGCCCAGGTGGTGGGTTACAACCCCTACGTCCGGGAGCTCTGGGAAGCGGAAGAGGAGATGGCGCAGCTGCTGGCGCAGGTGATGGCCGTGGTCCAGGAGGCAGCCGGCCTGGCGGAGGGGGAGGAGGAAGAGCCGGAGCCGGGCGAGGCGGGCGGGCAGGCCTCCCAGGCGCCGTCCGGGGCTGGCGGCGGGGCGTCGCCGTCAGCGGCCGCAGGTACCGACGCACAGGGCCGACGGGCCCCCGCCGCAGCCGCGCCCGGTTCGGGCGGCCCGCTGCACGTGGCCCGCACCAAGCTCTGGGTGCCGGGCAGGCCGTGAGGCGCCCGTCCGGAGGTCGCCCGGGCCGGGCCGGCCGAGCGGCCGGGGCGGAAACGGGGACAGGTGGGCTCGGGCGGTTTTAGCGGGCAGCCACGGAGCCCAGGATGAGCACCAGCGCGGCGGCCAGCAGGGCCATGCGCCCGGGGGGCAGGCGGCCGGCCACGCCGGCCAGGCCCAGCGCCGTGACAGCTGCCAGCACCAGAGGCCCCACCAGCCCGAGGGCCGCGTTGATGCGCAGCGCGTCGGCCACCCGCCCGGAGCGTAGCATGAGGAGGGCCGCCGTAAGCTCCAGGCTGGCGGACAGGAAGCGCAGCAGCGCCATTCCGGCCACCATGCGCTCTTCGGGCAAGGGCCTTCCCTCCGGTTCCCGGGGCAGCCTACGCGTCCGGAGCCCGGGGCATGCAGGAGCGGGAAGGAGCGAGGGAAGGTGAGGGGGACCGGGAAGGTTCCCGCGTGCGGCCACCGGCGGACGGTCCGGCTCTACGACGCCGGGCTGGCAGTGTTTCTCATCCTGGTCGGGCTGGCCATGTTGCTGGCCAACCGGCCCGCACCCCAGCCCCAGCGGGTGGTGGTGGAGCGCAAGGTGGTGCCGCCGGGCCACAGGAAGGGTCGGGTGCGGGTTCGGGTGGTGACGTTGACGCCGGCCCTGGCGGTGCAGCACCGGGTGCAGTACCGCGCGGGGCTTTTGGTGCTGGAGGTGTCGGAAAGCCAGCTGGTTCCGCTGCGTCCCGGAGACGTGGTGGTGGCCGTCCAGGGAGAGGCGGTCAAGGAGCCCAAGGAGCTGCGCCGGCTCTTGCGGCGGCACAAGGACCGGGAAGAGGTGACGGTGGAACTGGTCCGCGATGAAGAGACCCTCTGGCTGCGCATCCCGCGCTCGGCCCTGCAGGAGGCGCTGGCAGAAGAGGAAGACGGGGAGAACTGAAGAAGGCCGGGCCGCCCGGGCCCGGCCTTGACTCCCTCAGTCCCGCAGGCGCACCACGCAGTAGTCCTTCTTCCCCCGACGCAGCAGGAGGCGCCCGTCCTCCAGGTCGTCCAGGCGCACCGTACGCTCTGCGGCCTCTACCCGCCGGTCGTTGAGGTAGACGCCCCCCTGGCCGATGAGGCGGCGGGCCTCGCTGCGGGAGGGGGCAAGGCCTGCCCGCACCAGAAGCTCCACGATGCCCATGCCGGCCTCCAGCTCCTGGCGGGTCAGCCAGCAGGTGGGCACGGACGAGGCCTGGTCCAATGCCCGCCGCTCCTGGAACAGGGCCTGCGCAGCCGCCAGCGCCTCGTCGGCCGCCTCCTGGCCGTGCACCAGGCGGGTGACCTCGTAGGCCAGCACCTTCTTGGCCTCGTTCAGCTCTGCCCCCTGCAGGCGCCCCAGGCGGCGCACCTCCTCCATGGGCAGCAGGGTGTAGGTGGCCAGCAGGCCGGCCACATCCGCGTCATCCACCCGCCGCCAGTACTGGAAGAACTCATAAGGCGTGGTCTTGGCGGGATCCAGCCAGACGGCACCCCGCTCCGTCTTGCCCATCTTGCGGCCGGAGGCCGTCACCGCCAGCGGGCAGGTGAGCCCGAAGGCCTGGGCGCGCTCCAGGCGCCGGATGAGATCGATGCCCGCGAGGATGTTGGACCACTGGTCGTCGCCGCCCACCTGCAGCCGGCAGCCGTAGCGGCGGAACAGAACCAGGAAGTCGTACGCCTGCAGGAGCATGTAGTTGAACTCCACAAAGCTCAGGCCCCGCTCCATGCGGGTGCGGAACGCCTCCGCCGTCAGCATCTGGTTCACGCTGAACTGGGAGCCCACTTCCCGCAGGAACTCGATGTAGTTCAGCGGCAGAAGCCACTCCGCGTTGTCCAGCAGAAGCGCCCGGCCGTCGCGGAAGTCCAGGAAGCGCAGCAGCTGCTCCCGGATGCGGGCGGTGTTGGCCACGATCTGCTCCCGGCTCAGCATGGGCCGCATCTCGGTGCGGCCGGTGGGGTCGCCGATCATGGCCGTGCCGCCGCCCACCAGGGCAATGGGGCGGTGGCCCGCCCGCTGCAGGTGCACCAGCATCATGATGGCCCGCAGGTGGCCCACGTGCAGGCTGTCCGCGGTGGGGTCGATGCCCAGGTAGACGGTCACCGGCTCGTGATCCAGCAAGCGGGCCAGCTCCGGCTCGTGGGTGACCTGCGCCACGAGCCCTCGCTCCCGCAAAAGCTGCAAAACGCCCGGCTGAACGCTCACCCGCAAGCCTCCCGTGCGCTGCCTTCGGCTTACCACGCAGACCTGCGGGCTGTCAACGGACGGGACCGCCTGCCCCGCCTGCCGGAGCGGCCCGGCAGGAGGCGGGCACGGGCGGGTAGAAGCCCGTCCACCTGCGCCTGGGGGTGGTATGCGCATGGCAGGTTCCCTTGCGCCCGGCCAGGCCCGGGTGGGCGTGGTGGGGCTCGGGATCATGGGTTCCGGCATGGCCGCCAGCCTGCTGCGGGCCGGCTATGAGGTGGTGGTGTACAACCGCACCGCCGCGAGGGCGGAGCCGCTGCGGGCCATGGGCGCTCAGGTGGCCGAGACGCCCGCCGCGCTGGCCCGGGTGTGCGATGCGGTGGTGACCATGGTGAGCGACGTGCCGGCCCTGGAGCAGGTGCTGCTGGGGCCGCAGGGAGCGCTGCAGGGCGCCCGGCCGGGAACGCTTTTCGTGGACTCCAGCACCGTCACGCCGGCAGCCTCCCAGCGCATGGCCGAAGAGGCGCGCCGCCGGGACTGCCAGTACCTGGACGCGCCGGTGACGGGAAGCAAGCAGGCGGCCCAGGAGGGGCAGCTCATGTTCATGGTGGGCGGGCCCCGGGAGGTGTTCGAGCGGGCGCAGCCCCTGTTCGCGGCCATGGGCAGGGCCGCCCACTGGGTGGGGCCGAACGGTCACGGTTCCGCGGTGAAGCTCATCAACAACATGATCTCCGGCATCACCATGGCTGCCCTGGCGGAAGGGGTGAGCGTCGCCCGGCAGGTGGGGGTCGACCCGCAGGCGCTGGTGCGGGTCTTGTCGGACTCGGTCATCGCTTCGGCGTTCCTCAAGGGGAAGCTGGCCAAGGTGCTGCAGGGAGACTTCTCGACCCACTTCGCGCTGGCCCTCATGCAGAAGGACCTGCGCTACTTCCTGGAGCTGGCCGGACAGCACGGCCAGTTCACGCCCACGGCCGCGCTGGCGGCCCAGGTGTACCGGGCGGCCGCCATGGCTGGCCTGGGTGACCTGGACACCGCCGCCCTGTTCGCCTTCATCTCCCGGCCGGC
>DATCLL010000173.1:0-1617 GCA_036563935.1 Limnochordales bacterium
GCCGGCCGGCTCGAAAGCCAGGGGGGCCGGGCCGCCCGCCTGGCCTGCCTCGCCGGCGGCAGCGGCCAGCATGCGCCAGGTGAGGGGATTGGAAAGGTCCACCGCCACCCGCCCCCCTCCCCCTTGCGGGCGTACGGCCCACCCGGCCCACTCCACCCAGCGGGGCAGGCCCCACAGGTGCCCGCCCGAGGAGGCCATGGCCAGGGCGCCGGGCAGCAGCTGGGTGCGGGCTGCAGGGGCCAGCGCGTGGGCCAGATACCCATCCAGGGGCACTTGCTGTTCTCCCGGGAAGCGGTACGTCCCGGGATAGGTGGCCATCACGTCCGGCCAGTGGCCGCCTCCCCGGGCAGCCTGCTCCCAGCGGGCCTGCATCTCCTGCCGGGACAGCACGTGGCGCTCCACGGAAACGAAGGGAAAGCGGCGGCGAAGCTCCTCGGCCGCGGCGCCGAAAACCTCCTCGCCTCCCGGCCCGCCTGCCGCGCCCGGCTCCCGCAGGTCCCAGAGGGTGAGCACCAGCGGGCGACCGCCCTGCGGCAGCACGTCGATGCGGAACGTGCGCGGGCCCACCCGCACCGACGGCCCCCACGGCCAGCGTACGGCCACGGAGACGGGCCGATCCCCGCCTGCGGCGAGGCCCTGCGGGGCCGCAAGCCGGCTGACCAGCACGACGGCGGCAGCCCACAGGCACCACGCCGGCGGTGTTCTGCCAGCGCCCACGGCCTTGCGCCCCCTCTTCCGTGCAGGCATCTCAGGGGCTTCTGCGCAGCCCCAGCGCCCGGAACAGCTCCGGCGTGGCCATCTCCAGCGGCGCCAGCCCCAGCAGGTCCTGGGCTTCCCGGACGGCCCGCAACGACATCTCCCCCAGCCGCCCGTCGGCACGGCCCGCATCGAAGCCGTGGCGGCGCAGGGACCACTGCAGCACAGGAACGTTCCACCCGGTGGCTCCCAGGCGGATGGGCTCGTCCCAGGTGGCCTCGGGCTCCACGCCCACGATGGTCACCGGGGTGCCCAGGGGCACCAGGTCCCACAGCCGCTCCACGTCCGCGTTGAACATGCGCACGCAGCCGGCGCTGGCCCGGCTGCCGATGGACCAGGGCTTGTTCATCCGGTGGATGCAATGGAGCAGGCCCCCTTGCCCGTATGGTGCCGGCTGTCACTGCGGCGCTAGCGGACTTTCTGTTTTCGGTTTCCCCGGTGGCCAGCGCCTGCCAGCACGCAGGCATGGGGGGTGACGTTAGGGCGTAGGCGTCACGTGTGGGGCGGCGAGTCGTTCGCGAGCAGGTGCGGGTCGTGCGGGTCCAAGTTGCAGGTTCCGGGCTACAGTGGCGGCTGGCAAAGGCGTACAGTATTGTGCTGGGAGCTGCGGCGAAGCCACCGGAGGCCCTGTTCACCCCGCTGGCGGCGCCCCAGCCAGGCGATGATGCCGCCCCGGCGGCCCAAGGCCCCCGGCGGCAGGCTGGCACGTCGGCGACATTGTCAACAGGGACGTCGACGTCCTGAGATGATGAACGCGCCGACGTCGCTGATGAAACCCTTCTTGACGGTGCGGTCAGCACCTGGCACGATGGGATTGGCGCCAATGGCAACAGGGCGACCGCCGCAGGGACACTCCGGATA
>DATCLL010000174.1:0-1985 GCA_036563935.1 Limnochordales bacterium
CCCTCCAGGGAGTTCTCCAGGGGGCAGACGATCTGGTCCACCTCGCCCCGGGAGGCGGCCTCGAAGAGGCGGTCCAGCGACGGCAGGCCCACCAGCCGGGCGCCGTTCACCCCGGCCCGCTCGGCCCACCGCCGGCACGCCTCGTGGCTGAAGCTTCCCTCCGGCCCGAGGTAGCCCAGGCGAAGGCCGCTCACGGGCTCACCCCCGCCCGCACGCGCCCTGGCCGGTGGCGGTTCCAGGCGTCGGTGCCGTAACGGCCGGCCACCAGTTCCCCGGCCCGCCGCTGTTCCCCGGGGCTCAAGCCGCCGGGAGCCCACCGGATGCCCAGCGCGACGGCCAATCCCTCGGCCACCGCTCGGGCCGCCTCCTCCCAGCTCACAGGACGGCCCGCCGCCTCCTCCAGGCCGGCCGCCCGGGCCGCCAGCACCCTGGCCAGCTGCCCGGCAGTGGCCGGGTCCGGGGACAGGAACATTGCGGCGCGCAGGGGGTCGAAGCGCAGCAGGATGGAGCCGTGCTGCAGAAGTGCCCCGCTGGCCCGGCGGGTCTGCGCGCTTCCCACCAGCTTGCGCCCCGCCCACTCCAGCTCGTGGCGGGAGGCGCTGTCAAAGCAGGCGGAGGCCCCTGGCCCCCGCCCTGCGGCCGGCGGGGTTGCCAGCTCCGCCTGCACCCCCAGCCGGCGCAGCCCCTCCTGCAGGCCCAGGCTCAGCCGCCGGTAGCTGTCCAGAATCCCGCCTGCCGCGACCGGGTGGCCCGGGGGAAGGGCCACCGAGTAGGTCAGCTCCTGGTCGTGGAAGACCGCCCGGCCTCCCGTGGGCCGCCGCACCACCTCCACCCCCTCCCGGCGGCACGCCGCCTCGTTCACCGCCTCAGCCATCTCCTGGAAGTACCCGATGGAGACGGCAGGCGGCTCCCACCGGTACAGCCGCAGGGTCGGGGGCTGCTCCCCGGATGCCACGGCCTCCAGGATGGCCTCGTCCACGGCCATGTTCCAGGCGGCCGACCCGGCCCCGTCCACCAGCAGTCGCCACAGCTCGCGCTCCACGGGCGCCCTCTTACCCCACCCAGCAGGTGCGCGGCTCCCGGTTGGCCTGCACCTCGTCGATGCGGCGCACCGGGGTGTGGTGGGGAGCCTGGCGCACCCGTTCGGGATCCTGTTCCGCTTCCCGGGCGATGCGGGCCATGACGGCCGCGAAGCGCTCCAGCGTCTCCCGGGTCTCCGTCTCCGTGGGCTCGATCATGAGGGCCTCCTCCACGATGAGGGGGAAGTAAACGGTGGGCGCGTGCATGCCGAAGTCCAGGATGCGCTTGGCGATGTCCCCGGCCCGCACCCCCTGGCGCTTCTGGCGCGCCGCCGACACCACGAACTCGTGCTTGCAGTGGCGGTCGTAGGGAAGCTCGTAATCCCGGGCGACCAGGCGCATGAGGTAGTTGGCGTTCAGCACCGCCGCCTCGCTCACCCGCCGCAGCCCGTCAGGGCCCAGCGCCCGGATGTAGGCGTACGCCCGCACCAGCACCCCGAAGTTGCCGTAGAAGCTGCGCACCCGCCCGATGCTCTTGGGCCGGTCGTAGTCCAGGTAGTAGCGCCGGCCGTCGAAGCCCACCAGGGGCACGGGCAGGTACGGCGCCAGCTCCTTTCGCACCACGATGGGACCGGCCCCCGGCCCGCCTCCCCCGTGGGGGGTGGAGAAGGTCTTGTGCAGATTGAAGTGCACGATGTCGAACCCCATGTCCCCCGGCCGGGAGATGCCCAGGATGGCGTTGGCGTTGGCCCCGTCGTAGTAGAGGAGCCCTCCCGCCCCGTGCACCAGCTCGGCGATCTCCAGGATGTTCTCGTCGAACAGGCCCAACGTGTTGGGGTTGGTGAGCATGAGGCCCGCCGTGGCCGGCCCGACCACCTGCCGCAGGGCCTGCAGGTCCACCCCTCCCCGGCGGTCCGACGGCACCTGCACCACCCGGTACCCGCTCATGGTGACGCTGGCGGGGTT
>DATCLL010000175.1:0-13189 GCA_036563935.1 Limnochordales bacterium
GGGCCACCCCACCGCCGGCGGCCAGCAGCACAGCCGCCATGGCCGCCACGACTGCCGCCGCCGGGCCGGATGCCGCACGGCCCCCCCCTGCCCCCTGCCTCACGACCTTTGGGTCTCCCCGTCGGCCCCCGGGCCCCGGGCTGCACCCGCCCCGGGCGGCGTGTAGCGGGCCAGCTCCCGGGTCAGGGCCCGCAGCCCCCACCAGAGCACCAGGAGGTCGTCCACCCAGCCGGCAACGGGCAGCAGGTCGGCCACCAGGTCGAAGGGTGCCAGCAGATACAGCAGGCCGGCCGCCAGCAACGCCTTCTTCCACGAAGCCACCTGCCCGTCGACGACGAAGGCGGCCAACCGCCGCGCCCACTCCAGCGGCGACAGCCGGGCCTGCGCAGGAGCCGCCCCCGGAGCACTGCCCGCGACCCCCGGCCCGAAGATGACCCCGAAGCCCGGGCCTTCGGCCGCTCGCCACCCGCTGGCGCCGCCGTCATGGGCCCGGCCGATGGCGCCCACGAACCGCCCGGTGGCGGGCCGGGCGCCCCGCCCGTCGCCTGCCGGCCTGGCGGCGCCCGCCTGCACCCCCGTGGGCCTGCCGCAGTACGGGCAGCGCCGGGCCAGCACCACTTCCTGCCCGCAGGCCTGGCAGCGCACCGGCGACCCCCCTACCCCCGTCCGGCGGCCGCCGGGCCGACCGCCGCCCGCGCCGCCATGCCCCGGGTGCGCACGGCGCCGGGCCGGGCCAGGTGGCAGGCCACCTGGTGCCCTGGCGCCACCTCCACCAGGTCGGGCGCCTGCTGGCGGCAGATGGCCTCGGCGAGGGGGCAGCGGGGGTGGAAACGGCAGCCCGGCGGCGGGTCGATGGGGTTGGGCACGTCGCCCGCCAGCAGGATGCGCCGGCGCTTCACCTCGGGGTCCGGCACCGGCACGGCCGACAGCAGCGCCTGGGTGTAGGGGTGCAGGGGGTCGTCGAAGAGCTGGTCTTTGCCCGCCAGCTCCACCACCTGGCCCAGGTACATGACGGCCACCCGGTCGCAGACGTGGCGCACCACCGACAGGTCGTGGGCGATGAAGAGGTAGGTCAGCCCGAAGGCCCGCTGCAGGTCCTGCAGCAAATTGACCACCTGGGCCTGGATGGAGACGTCCAGGGCCGAGACGGGCTCGTCGGCCACGATGAAGTCGGGCTGCACCGCCAGCGCCCGGGCAATGCCGATGCGCTGGCGCTGACCCCCGCTGAACTCGTGGGGGTAGCGCCGCGCATGCTCCCCCGACAGTCCCACCGTCTCCAGCAGCTCCTCCACCCGCCGTCGCAGCGCCGCCCCCCGGGCCAACCGGTGGATCACCAGCGGCTCACCCACGATGTCGCCCACCGTCATGCGAGGGTTGAGGGAGGCGTAGGGGTCCTGGAAGATGATCTGCATGCGCCGGCGCAGCCGCCGCAGCCGCTCCCGATCCAGTTTCAGCACGTCTTGCCCGTCGAAGTAGACCTCGCCCGCCGTGGGCTCCAGCAGGCGCAGGATGAGCCGCCCCGTGGTGGACTTGCCGCATCCCGACTCCCCCACCAGCCCCAGCGTCTCGCCCCGCCGGATGGTGAAGCTCACCCCGTCCACCGCCCGCACGGCCCCCACCCGCCGGGCAAAGAGCACCCCCCGGGTCACCGGGAAGTGCTTGACCAGCCCCCGGACCTCCACCAAGACCCCGTTGCCCCCGGCGCCCACCTCAGCCATCTCCCGACGGCTCCCCCGCCGCCACCGCCACCTGCTGAGCCGACGGGCCCGGCGTCACGGGCTGGTAGTCCGTCACCTGCCAGCACGCCGCCACGTGGCCCGGCGCCACCGGCAGCGGCGGCGGCTCCAGCTGGCGGCAGATCTCCCGGGCGAACTCGCAGCGGGGGTGGAAGCGGCAGCCCGAGGGCATGCGGTGCAGCGGCGGCACGCTGCCCTCGATGGCCTTCAGGCGCTCCCGCCGCTGGTCCAGCCGGGGCATGGACTCCAGCAGGGCCACCGTGTAGGGGTGGCGGGGCCGCCGGAACAGGGAGACCACGTCGGTGGCCTCCACCACCTTGCCGGCATACATCACCACCACGTGCCGGGCCATCTCCGCGATGACCCCCATGTTGTGGGTGATGAGCATGATGGCCGTGCCCAGCTCCTGCTGCAGCCGAGCCATCAGGTCCAGGATCTGGGCCTGAATGGTGACGTCCAGGGCCGTGGTGGGCTCGTCGGCGATGAGCAGCTTGGGGTGGCAGGCCAGCGCCATGGCGATCATGACCCGCTGGCGCATGCCCCCGCTCATCTGATGGGGATAGTCGTCCACCCGCCGCTCCGGCGACGGGATACCCACCAGCCGCAGCATCTCGATGGCCCTCCGCCGGGCCTCGGAGCGGCTGACCCGCTGGTGCAGGACGATGGCCTCCATGATCTGGTCACCCACGGTGAAGACGGGGTTGAGGGAGGTCATCGGCTCCTGGAAGATCATGGCGATCTCGTTGCCCCGGATGCGGCGCATCTCGGGCTCCCGCAGGCGCAGCAGGTCTCTCCCCTCGAACAGGATCTGCCCGCCCACGATGCGCCCCGGCGGCTGGGGGATGAGGCGCAGGATGGACAGCGACGTGACGCTCTTGCCGCAGCCCGACTCGCCCAGGATGCCGAGGGTCGACCCCCGCAACACCTGGAAGCTGACGCCGTCGACGGCCTTCAACACGCCCTCGTCGGTGAAGAAGTAGGTGCGCAGGTCCCGGACGTCCAGCAGCACGTCGCCCGGACCCGCCTGCCCTGTCGGCTGCGGCGCTGTCGGCTGCTGCATGCTCACACCTCGTAGCACGCCACCCAGTGCCCCGAGCTCTTCTCTGCCAGCGGCGGGTGGTCCTGCGTGCGGCAGCGGTGAGTCGCCAGGGGGCAGCGCTCGAGAAAGCGGCAGCGGGGCGGCGGATCGATCGGCCGGCTGAGGGGCCCCCGGACGGCCACGGAGGGCCGGGCGGCTGCCGGCTCCAGGGAGGGGACGGCCGCCACCAGGGCCCGGGTGTAAGGGTGCAGCGGGTGGCGGACGACCGCCTCTGCCGGGCCCATCTCCACGAGCTTGCCCGCATACATGACGGCGATGCGGTCGCACAGGTACCGGGCCACCGCCAGGTCGTGGGTGATATAGAGGTAGCTGATGCCCAGCTCCTGCTGCAGCCGGCGCATCAGCGCCATGATGCCCGAGCGGATGGAGGGATCCAGCATGGAGGTGGGCTCGTCGGCCACCACCAGCCGGGGGCGCAGGATGAGGGCCCTTGCGATGGCCACCCGCTGCCGCTGGCCGCCCGACAGCTCGTGGGGGAAGCGCAGTTCGAACCGTTCCGGGGGCACCAGCCCCACCCGCTCCAGCTCCTCGGCCACCCGGCGCTGCCGCTCGGCCAGGCTGCCCACCCCGTGCACCGCCAGCGGCTCCGCCACGATCTCCCAGACCGTCATGCGGGGGTTGAGCGACTCATAGGGATCCTGGAAGATCATCTGCACCTGGCGACGAAACTGCTTCAGCGCCGGCCCCTGCAGGCTGGCGACGTCCTGGCCCGCCACCCGCACCCGCCCCGAGGTGGGCCGGATGGCACCCACCAAGAGCCGCCCCGTGGTGGTCTTGCCGCAGCCGGACTCGCCCACCAGCCCCAGGACCTCTCCCTGGGCGATGGTGAAGCTGATCCCATCGACGGCGTGGACGAAGGAGGGGGCCCTCCGCCGCCACGAGCTGCGGACGGGAAAAAGCTTGCGCAGCTGCTCGACCTCCACCAGGGGCTTCACCGCCGCCCGCCCCCGGCGGGCAGCGTCGCTGGCCCGCCTGCCCCCAGCGCGGCGAAGTCGGCCCGCACGTCCTGCCCGCTCACGGGATGCCAGCAGGCCACCTGGCGGGAGCCGCCGCCGGCCGCCTCCAGCGGGGGCAGCTCTCGCCGACAGCGCGGGTCGGCGTACGGGCAGCGGGGGTGGAAGGCGCAGCCGGCCGGAAGGGCCAAGGGGTCCGGGGGCTCCCCGGGAATGGTGGCCAGCTCCTGGCGGGAGCCGGTCAGGGTGGGCAGGGCCGCTATCAGCCCGGCCGTGTAGGGGTGACGGGGCTGGCGCACCACCTCTGCGCTGCGGCCCAGCTCCACCAGCCTCCCCGCGTACATGACCCCCATCCGCTCCGTCACCTGGGCCACCAGGGCCACGTCGTGGGAGATGTACAACAGCGCCGTCCCCAGGCGCCGGCGCAGGGCCTCCATCTCCCGCCACACCCGCTCCTGGACGATGACGTCCAGGGCCGTGGTGGGCTCGTCGGCGATGAGGAGCTGCGGGCGGCCCGCCAGGGCCATGGCGATGGCCGCGCGCTGGCGCATGCCCCCGCTGAACTGGTGGGGGTACTGGTCCATCCGCTCCGGCGGCAGGCCCACCGCGGCGAACAGCTCCGCCACCCGCTCCCGGGCCTGCTGGCGGGTGACCTGAGGCTCGTGGGTGCGGATGGCCTCCACGATCTGGTCACCGATGGTGAGGACCGGGTTCCAGGAGTTCATGGCCGCCTGGAAGACCATGGCCACCCGGCGCCACCGCAGGCGCCGCATGGCCCCCTCGGGCAGGCGGGTCAGGTCCAGCCCGTCCAGCAGGATGCGCCCCCCGACGATGCGGCCGTTGTCGGGCAGGATCCGCAGGATGGCAGCCGCCAGGGTGCTCTTGCCCGAGCCCGACTCGCCCACGATGCCCAGCGACTCGCCCCGGCCCAGCTCGAAGCTGACCTCGGCCACCGCCCGCAGGGGGCCCCCGCGGGTGCGGTACTCCACCGTCAGGGCCTCCACCTTCAGCAGAGCCAACACCGCTCACCTCTTGCGCAGCCTGGGGTTGACGACCTCGTCGAGCCCCCGACCCACCAGGTAGAAGGCAGCGCACAGCAGCGTGACGGCCAGACCGGGCGGCAGCCACAGCCACCAGTACTGGTCGAAGGCCAGCAGGTACCCGCCGGCCTCGGCGGTGTGGATGATGAGGCCCCAGCTGGTGCGCACGTTGAGCAGCCCGAAGAAGGAAAGGGTGGCCTCGGACAGGATGGCCCCCGTGACGTTGAACATCATGTAGAGGAACGACAGGGGCATGACGTTGGGGATGACGTGGTGGCGCAGCACCCACCACGGGCTGCCGCCCACCAGGCGGGCCGCCTCCACGTAGGGGCGCACCACCACCGACAGGGCGTGGGACTTGATGACGATGGTGATGCCGCCGAAGCCCGACAACAGCCCGATGAGCACCGCCAACTGCACCAGGCCGATCTCGTAGACGGCGGACAGCAACAGCAACAGCGCGATGGCCGGGAAGAGCATGACGAGATCCGCCAGCCGCATGAAGAAGGTGTCCACCCGCCCGCCGAAGTAGGCGGCGGCCGTGCCCACGGTGGTGCCGATGGTGACGCTGATGACGGCCGACAGCACCCCCAGCGCGAACTCCTCCCGAGTCCCGTACATCAGCTGGCTCAGCACATCCCGCCCCAGGGGGTCGGTCCCCAGGGGATGGCGCCAGGACGGGGGAGCCGGGTGGACGGCAACGGTGACGTCGTAACCCGTCACCGGGTCGTAGACCGCCGGGTCCCACACCCAGCCCATCAGCACGGGGTGCAACAGTGCCAGCACCCCGAAGCCCGCGATGAGGCCCAGCCCCAGCGGCCCCACCCGGCTTCGCCGGAAGATCTCCCAGCTCTCGGCCAGCGCCCGCCGCCGCAGCTGCCAGCGGCTGCGCCTCAGCTGCCTACTCCAGGGCTGCAATTTCGCCACCCCGGATGCGCAGGCGGGGGTCCAGCACGGCGTGCAGCACGTCGGCCACGGCATGGGCGCCGATGAGGAAGATGCCGGTGAAGGTGAACGCCCCGATGGCCAGCGGGTAGTCCTGGGCCACGGCCGACGCCAGGAGCAGCTGGCCGATCCCGGGCCAGGAAAAGAGGGTTTCCGTCACGATCCCCCCGCTGGCCACCCCGCCGATGCTGAGGGTGAGGCTGGTCATCACGGGCAGCAGGGCGTTGCGGGCGGCGTAGCGGTCCCGGACGATCCGCTCCGGCAACCCCCGGGCCCGGGCGGCCACCACGTAGTCCTCCCGCACCGTCTCCAGCATGGCGTCCCGCATCAGCAGCATGGCGCCGCCGAAGCTGACCAGGCTCAACGCCAGCACGGGCAGCACCATATGGCGCACGATGTCCCAGGCGTAGACGGCCAGCCCGCTCTGGCTCCACCAAGCGGCGCTGGCCGCCAGCACCGAGCCCCACAAAGCCACCTGGGTGGCCCAGCGGGCCGTCGGACCTTCCACCTTGGCCACGCCCAGGCGCAAGCCGGCCGCCAGCACCACGATGGCGGCGGCCAGGTTAATCAGGAGGAACCGGAACACCCGGTTGGCGTCTACCGGCGCCTGGCGCCACACGGCCGGGTCCACGAACTGGTTGAGGGGCAGCCACCCGGCCCGGAAGGCCAGCGCCCACACCAGCATCAAGGCCACCAGGGGGTAAAACGCGGTCCAGAAGGTGACGCCCACCCCGGTGGCCATCGCATCCAGCCAGCTACCCCGCCGCCAGGCGATGTGGCGGCCCAGCACGAAGCCCAGGTAAAACGACACCACCGTGGCCGTGAAGAAGAGGGTGACGGTGCGGGGAAGGCGCTCGGCGATGAGGCTCCAGACGGGCGTGGGGTACTGGCTGAAGGAGACACCCAGATGGCCCGTCAGCACGTTGCCCAGGTAGCGCAGGTACTGGACGCCCAGGGGCTGGTCCAGGCCCAGCTGGCGGCCCATGGCCTCCCGCACCTCGGGCGGGATGCGGGGGTCGGCCAGGTACATCTGGGTCACGTCACCCGGCATCAGCTGCAGGATGATGAAGGTGACGGTGATGAAGACCCACAGGGTCAGGGCCGCTTGCGCCAGCCGCCGCGCCAGGAAGCTCCACACGGCCCGGCCTCACCCTCCCGCGCGGCCGGGCTCACCGGGCCGCCTTGACCAGGGAGGGCATGCCGGCCATCCCCCCGCCCTGGATGCCGTCGAGGACCTCGGTGAAGGGATAACGCACCCGGTCGGACCGGTAGGCCTCCAGGATGGGCGTGGTGAACAGCACCACGTAAGGGAGCTCCTCGGCCAGGATCGCCTGCAGCTGGAAGGCGATGGCCCGGGCCTCGTCCAGCTCCGTGACCTCCAGCAGCCGATCGGCCAGCCGGTCGAAGTCGGGGTTGCGGTAGCCGGGCGTGTTGAACCCTCCCGGCCCGGCGTTGCTGGAGTGGAAGAAGCTGCGCAGGTAGTCGGGAAACAGGGTCAACCCCCACCCCAGGATGTACATGTCGAAGTCGTGCTGCTGCGTCGTCCGGTTGACGATGGTGTTGAAGTCGGCCAGGCGGGTACGCACCGGCACCCCCAGGTCCCGCAGCCACCGCTCCACCCACAAGGCGAAGGTGGCCCGGAGGGGATCGTAGCCCGGCGATGGCGCCAAAAGCTCCAGCGGTCGCACCGGCTCGCCCCCCGGCATCCGCAACCCCTCGCCGGGCTGAAAGCTGTCGGAGGCCAGATCCACCTGCGGCTCCCGCTCCCAGCTGAAGCCGGCCTCCTTCAACAGCCGCACCGCCTCCGCCACCCGCTGTGCCCGGCTCATCCCCTGGCCCCACAGCTTCACGTCGGGGTTGTGCCAGTAGGCGTTGCCCGGCGGCACGAAGGTGGCCAGCGGTTCGATGGTGCCCTGCAGCACGGTGCCGGCCACGAATTCCCGGTCGATGACGGTGGCCACCGCCTGCCGGAAGGCCTTGATGTGGAAGGGGGGCCGGCGCAGGTTGAAGGCCAGGTAGCGGAAGCCGTTGGCGGGGTTGCTCACCAGGCTGACGCCCGCCGCCCGGGCCAGCTGCTCCTGGAAACCCCGCTGCAGGCCCGAAGGGTTGAGGATGAAGTCCACCTGGCCGCGGATGAGGGCCAGCACGGCGGCGTTTTGATTCTGGTAAAACCGATAGAGGGTCGTGTCGAAGAAGGGCCCGCTTTCGATGACCAGCTCCGGCTCCCCCTGGGGCGCCGGATCCCGGGTCTGCCAGGTGTAGCCCGACCGGGGGCTCACCACCCGGACCGCCCCGTTGGGGTAGAGCTCCGTGCGGCTGCCCCGGTCCTCGTTGTAGGGGTGGGCCCGGTTTTCGAAAAAGGCGCCCCGCTCCCACCGCTGGTAGACCCACCCGCCCAACGACTCGGGTACCACCTCGGCCGCCAGTAGGGCCTGCACGGGATCCTCGCTGGCCAGGGCCCGGCGTACCACCGGCTCCCAGGTGCGCCGCTGCAGGATGACCGCCTGCAGCACCCCGAACTGCCAGACCGCGATGCCGGGCCGCCGCCGGAACCAGAACTTGACGGCATCGTCGCCCAGCTTCTCCACCCGCACCAGGTAGTCCGGGTGCACCTGGTCGGGCCAGTTGCCGCCCAGCCGGACGGGATCCAGCTGGAGGATGGTGTTGTAGGTCCAGGCCACGTCGTCGGCCGTGACCGGCGTGCCGTCCTGCCAGCGCAGCCCCTGGCGCAACCGCACCACACCGGTCCAGTAGGTGGCCCCGTCCGGCCCGCGCTCCTGGCGCAGCGGCCCGGGCAGGTCGGCGGCCAGGCCGGGCACCAGGTCCCAGCGGGGTGCCGCCAGCCCGTAGAGGGCACCATACATGGGGTACAGCACCACGGCGAAGTTCCACACGCTGGCTTGGGGGCCGAGCTGAGCGAACACGTTGGTAGTGGTGGGCTCGCCCAGCAGGGCCACGGTATAGGTGCTCTGTCCGGCCAGGGACGGCACGGCAAGTGGCCCCATCAGGGCCGCCGCCACGACGGCGCCGGCCACGGCCAGGGAGCCCATCTTCGCCACAGCCCTGCGGGGCATGCTACCGCCTCCTCAGTGACCGATGCGGGCCCGGCAGGGGGTGGTGGGGCGGTGGCCTCGTCCTTCGACGGCCCGTCAGCCGTCTCCTCCAGGAAGGCGCCGGCGCAGGCGGGGGTTGGGGGTGATGCCGGGGATGCGGCCCCGCTTGGCCACGGGCCGGCCGGCCACCTCCTTGATGTCCATGGTCATGTCGATGGGGGCGGCCGAGGAGATGTAGCTGCCTACCCCGAAGGCGTCGGCGCCCGCCTCGGCCAGGGCCCGCACCTTCTCCGGGGTGAGGCCGCCGGAGACGAAGATGCGCACGTGGCGGTATCCGGCCTGGTCCAGGCGCGCCCGCACCTCCCGCACCAGTTCCGGCGTCACCCCACCCCGCTCGCCCGGCGTGTCCAGCCGGATCCCCTCCAGGGCCTCCCCCAGGGCCTGGGCCACCCGCAGGCTCTCCTCGGCCTCGTCCTTGAAGGTGTCCACCAGGATGATGCGGGGTGAGCCCGGCCCGGCGTGGCGGTGGTAAGCCAGCGCGCCCTCCACGGTGTCGCCCAGGATCAGCATGAGGGCGTGGGGCACGGTGCCCACCGGCTCCCGGCCCAGCAGCTTGGCGCCCAGCACGCAGGCCGCGCCCGCCGCCCCGCCGATGAGGGCGGCCCGCTCCATGACGGGGGCGACGGCGGGGTGAACATGGCGCGCCCCGAACGAACTGACCGGCTTGCCACCGGCCGCCTCCACGATGCGCCGGGCGGCGGTGGCCCACCCGCTGGAGTGGGCCAGGATGCCCAGGATGGCCGTTTCGTAGATGCCGAAAGCGCTGTAGGGCCCGTGGATGCGCAGGACCACCTCGCGGGCGGCGAAGGGCTCGCCCTCATCCAGGGCCCACACCTCCACCGGGCCCAGCTCAGGGGGCCGGTTGGCCAACAGCCGCAGGGCCTCCTCCACCCCCGCCAGCAGCCCCTCGCCCCGGGGGAAGACCTCCGCCACCACCAGCGTGTCGGCCTTGCCGACCCGGCGCAGCACCTGCTGGGTCTTGACGAAGTAGACGTCCGTGGTGTGCCCCAGCAGCACCTCCTCATGGGTGGCCGAGAAGAGAGGCCTGGCAGGATCTGGGCGCAGGCGGCCGACCCCTTCCTCGTCCCGCAGCAGTTCCAGCGGCCGCTGCCCAGGGAGTGTCATGCGCGGCGTCCCCTCCTGTCCGTCCGCCCCGTCGCCCTACCGGGCGTAGAGCCAGCGGTACAGCTCCCGCATCCGCAGCACCCGTTCCACGAAACGGCGGGTCTCGCCGTAGGGGACGGCCCGGAGGCTGTCGGCGGAGCCGTCCCACCCGCCTTCCTCGAGCCAGCGCTCCACCCGTCCCCGGCCGGCGTTGTAGGCCGCCAGGGCCGCCGCCTCCCGGCCCTGGAAGATTTCCAGCAGGTGGGCCAGATACCAGGTCCCCAGCCGCACGTTCACCTCGGGCACGAAGAGCAGGTCGGCGAAGAACTCGCCCTCTCCCGTCTGCTCCGCGATCCACCGGGCCGTGTCAGGCAACAGCTGCATCAGGCCCACCGCGCCCCGGGGCGACAGCGCCGTGGTGCTGAAGTTGCTCTCCACCCGCACTACCGCCACCACCAGCCACGGGTCAAGCCCCCGCCGTCCCGCCCACTGCAGCAGCAGCTCCCGGTAGTAGATGGGGTACAGCCAGGAGACCACCGTGCGGAGGTTGGCCACGCCGGCCACCAGCGCCACGGCCAGCACGGCCAGCGTCACCGCCCACCCGACGGACAGCCGCCGGTGGGTCAGGCCGCGCCCGACGCGCATGGCGGCTCCATGCCCAGACGCCGGCTCAGGGCGGCGATGAGCAGGCTGGCCGAGGCCACGTTGGTGGCCAGCGGCACGTCGTGCACGTCGCACACCCGCAGCAGGGCGGTGATGTCCGGCTCATGGGGCTGGGCCGTCAGCGGGTCCCGCAGGAAGATGACCGCGTCCACCCGCCCGGCCGCCACCTGCGCGCCGATCTGCTGGTCGCCGCCGTACGGCCCCGACAGCATCCGCTCCACCGCCAGGCCGGTGGCCTCGGCCACCACCTGGCCCGTGGTGCCCGTGGCCACCAGCTCGCAGCGCTCCAACACCGAGCGGAAGCGGCGCACCAGCTCCACCATGGCAGGCTTTTGGCGGTCATGGGCAACGAGGGCGATGCGCACGGCTCACCAGCAACCCCCAGATGGCCTCCACCTGGCGTCGGGTCTCGTCCAGCCCGCCGCTGTTGTCCACCACGAAGTCGGCCTGCTGGCGCTTGGCCTCCAACGGCAGCTGCGCCTCGATGGCCTGCCGGGCCTCCTGCGGGGAGAGCCCACGGGCCAGGGCCCGTCGCCGGCAGGTCTCGGCATCGGCCCACACCACCAGCACGCCGTCCACCAGGGCCCGGGCCGCCTCCCCCACCTCGTACAGCAGCGGGATCTCCACCACGATCACCGGGGCGCCGCTGTGGCGCAGCCGGGCCAGCCGCCGCCGCAGCTCCTCCAGCACGATGGGGTGGGTGGCGGCGTCCAGCCGGCGGCGGGCCTGGGGATCGGCAAAGATCTGGCGGCGCAGCTGCGCTCGACGGATCTCGCCCCGCTCGTCCAACACCTGTTCGCCGAACGCCTGGCGGATGGCCTGCCAAACGGGCCCGCCTGGCACGCTGAGCTCCCGCACCACCCGGTCGGCGTCCAGCACGGCAGCCCCCAGGCGGGCCAGCATGGCGGTGACCACGCTCTTGCCGCTGGCGAAGCCACCGGTCACACCCAACACGTAGGGGCAGGCCGGCGGCCCGGCGCCCATCACTTGCACTCCCGCCAGTTGCGGCCCGCCTTCACCTCGGCGACGAGGGGCACCGCCAGCTCCACGACCCCCTCCATGGCCTGCTTGACCATGGAGCCCACGGGGTCGACCTCCGCCTGGGGCAGCTCCAGCAGCAGTTCGTCGTGAACCTGCAGCACCATTCGGGCCTGCCAGCCGTCCTCCTTCAGACGGCGGTGCACGGCCACCATGGCCATCTTCATGATATCCGCCGCCGTGCCCTGGATGGGCGTGTTCATGGCCATCCGCTCGGCGAAGGCCTTCTGGGCCCGCTGGCGGCTGTAGATCTCGGGCAGGTAGCGCCGCCGTCCGAACAGGGTGGTGACGTACCCTTGCTCCCGGGCCTGCCGGACCGTCCGGTCCAGGTAGGCCTTCACCCCCGGGTACCGTTGAAAGTAGCTGTCGATGAACGCCTGGGCCTGCTCCCGGGTCAGGCCGGTGCCCCTGGCCAGGCCGTAGGCGCTGATGCCGTAGACGATGCCGAAGTTGATGGCCTTGGCCCCGCTGCGCATCTGGGGGGTGACGGCCTCCATGGGCACCCCGAAGACCTCGGAGGCGGTGCGGGTGTGGATGTCCTGCCCCAGCCGGAAGGCCTCGATGAGGGCGGGATCTTGGGACATGTGGGCCAGCACCCGCAGCTCGATCTGGGAGTAGTCGGCGCTCATCAGCCGCCAGTCGGGCGCGCCCGCCACGAAGGCCTCCCGGATGACGGCGCCCTGGTCGGTGCGGACCGGGATGTTCTGCAGGTTGGGGTTGGAGCTGGACAGCCGGCCCGTGGCCGTCACCGCCTGGTGGAAGGTGGTGTGCAGCCGGCCGGTGCGGGGGTTGACCAGGGCCGGGATGGGATCCACGTAGGTGCCCTTCAGCTTCACCAGCTGGCGGTAGTCCAGGATGCGGACCACCACTTCGTGCTCGCCGGCCAGCTCCTCCAGGACGTCGGCGCTGGTGCTGGGCCCCGTCTTGGTCTGCTTGACGACGGGCAGCTTCAGCTTCTCGAAGAGGATGCGGCTGAGCTGGCGGGGCGAGTTGATGTTGAAGCGCTCGCCCGCCAGCCGGAAGATCTCCTCCGCGGCCCGCTGGATCTCCTCGGCCAGCTGCTGGCCCAGCCGGCGCAGGGCGTCGGTGTCGATCCGCACCCCGGCCAGCTCCATCTCCGCCAGCACGGGCCACAGGGGCAGTTCGATGCGCCGGTACACCTCCGCCAGGCCGTCTTCCGCCAGGAAGCCCTCCAGCCGGGGGGCCAGGGCCCAGATCAGCTCCAGCCGCTCGGCCACCGAGGCGGCGGCCGCCTCGGCCTGCCCCTGCCCGGCCGGCGCGGCAAATACGGCGTGGAGCCCGGCTGCGTCGTCGCCGCCGCGCCGGCCCCTCGCCTCGCCGGCGGCCACGTCCCCCTGCAGCACCCGTCCCTGGTAGGCCATGGCCAGCTCCTCCAGGCTGTGGGAGCCGTGGCCGGGATCCAGCAGATAGGCCGCCAGCATGACGTCGTGCTCCACACCCGCCAGCGCCACGCCCCGGCTGCCGAGGGCCACGGCGG
>DATCLL010000176.1:0-9846 GCA_036563935.1 Limnochordales bacterium
CCGGCGGGCCCTCGTCTCGCCTACAGCAGCCCTGCCCCGAAGATGGGGGCGAAGACCAGGGAGACGATGGCCATGAGCTTGATGAGGATGTTCATGGACGGCCCGGCCGTGTCCTTGAAGGGGTCTCCCACGGTGTCGCCCACCACCGCCGCCTTGTGGGGGTCGGAACCCTTGCCACCGTACTCGCCGGACTCGATGTACTTCTTGGCGTTGTCCCAGGCACCGCCGGCGTTGGCCATCATCACCGCCAGAAGCACCCCGCTGATGGTGGCCCCTGCCAGAAGGCCTCCCAGGGCCTCCTTGCCCAGCACCAGCCCCGTGGCCAACGGCAGGACCACGGCCAGCGTGCCCGGCACCACCATCTCCCGCAGGGCAGCGCCGGTGCTGATGCTCACGCACCGGGCGTATTGCGGACGCGCCTTGCCCTCCAGCAGGCCGGGGATCTCCCGGAACTGGGTGCGCACCTCCTGCACCATCTGGAAGGCAGCGCGACCCACTGCCCGCATGGTGATGGCCGCAAACAGGTACGGCACCATCCCGCCCACCAGAAGGCCGATGATGACCCGCGCGTCGGTGATGTCCACCGAGGTAATCCGCGCCGCCGTCTTGTACGCGGAGAACAGCGCCAGCGCCGTCAGCGCCGCCGAGCCGATGGCGAACCCTTTGGCCACGGCCGCCGTGGTGTTGCCCACGGAGTCCAGGGTGTCGGTGATCCGCCGCACGCCGGGGTCCAGGTGGGCCATCTCGGCAATGCCGCCGGCGTTGTCCGCCACCGGGCCGTACGCGTCCACCGAGACCGTCATGCCCGTGGTAGCCAGCATGCCCACCGCCGCCATGGCGATGCCGTACAGCCCCGCGTACCGGTAGGCCACCCAGGTTCCCAGCGCGATGAGCAGCACGGGCCAGGCGGTGCTGAGCATGCCGTTGGCCAGCCCGCTGATGATGTTGGTGGCCGTGCCCGTCACCGACGCCTGTGCGATCTCCCGCACCGGCTGGTAGTCCGCGGAGGTGTAGTACTCGGTAATGAGCCCGATGGCGATCCCCACGATGAGGCCGGCCACCGTGGCGATCCACACGTTCAGCCCGGAGGGCTGGGCGTCTGCGGGCAGGACGGCCGTGCTGAGGCCGTAGGCGATGATGGCCACCAGCACCGCAGCCACCCAGGTACCGTTGCGCAGCGCCACCCGGGGATTGCCGCCCTCACCGGTTCGCACCATGAAGGTGGCCACGATGGAGGCGAGGATGCCGCCGGCCGCCACCAGCAGGGGAAGGGCGATGTAGCCCCATCGCAGCGACCCCTCCACCGGCAGCGCCACCCCCACCGCCATGGCGGCGATGACGGAGGCAGCATAGGACTCGAAGAGGTCGGCACCCATCCCGGCCACGTCACCCACGTTGTCGACCACGTTGTCCGCGATGACGGCCGGGTTGCGGGGGTCGTCCTCGGGGATGCCCGCCTCCACCTTGCCCACCAGGTCCGCGCCCACGTCCGCCGCCTTGGTGTAGATGCCGCCCCCCACGCGGGCGAACAGGGCAATGGAGCTGGCCCCAAACCCGAAGCCGTTGATGATGTTGAAGGTGGCGGGATTGGCGGGATCACCGAAAAGGGCTGTGATGAGCCCCAGCCCGAACAGCCCCAGCCCCACCACCGTCAACCCCATCACCGCGCCGCCGGAGAACGCCACGCTCAAGGCCCGGTTGAGGCCGCCGGTGGCCGCCTGGGCCGTGCGCACGTTGGCCCGGGTCGCGGAACGCATCCCCACGTACCCGGCCGTGGCCGAGCAGGCGGCCCCCACCAGGAACGCCAGGGCTGTGGTGGGCTGCATGCTCTCGGCGGGAGTGGCCATACCGGCTGCCAGGATGACCGCGGCCACCACGGCCACGAACACCACCAGGGTGCGGTATTCCCGGCCCAGGAAGGCCATCGCCCCTTCCTGGATGGCCGCCGCGATCTCCTGCATGCGGGGGGTTCCGGGGTCGTGGGCCTGAACCCGGGCGAAGTAGTACGCGGCGAAAACTAACGCCAGGCCTCCGGCGCCCATCGCGCCCAGAGGCGCCCATGCGAACGCGTCCATGCCGTCCCGTGCCTCCCTCCGCTCGCCGAACGTTGCTGCCTGAACCGGCTTGTCCCGCCGTACCCGACGCCGGCCCCTCGGCCCGCCGCCCCGGCGCAGGGCACGCACGCCCCCCGCAGGCGGCGCCACGGGCAGGCGGTTCGGGCGGGCCTCAGCTCACCAGCACCAGCAGCACGGACAACGCCATAAATAATACCGCAAGGATCGTGGTGGCCCTCTCCAGCAGCAGCTCCCAACCCTTGGCCCGCCGGAAGAACAGCTGGGCTCCCCCGCCGATGCTGCCCAGCCCTTCGCCCTTGCTGGGCTGCAGCGCCACCACCACCACCAGGGCGATGGCCAGCAGGAAGTCCAGCACCATCAGGAAGGTTCTCATGCCCGGGCCCCCTCCCCCACACCCGGCCGGCCCGCCGCTGCCCGGGGCCTGCGGAAGGCCAGCAAGCCGGGAAAGATGGCCGCGTTGCCCAGTTCCTCCTCAATGCGCAGCAGCCGGTTGTACTTGGCCACCCGCTCGCTGCGGCACGGCGCGCCGGTCTTGATCTGCCCGCACGCCGTGGCCACGGCCAGGTCGGCGATGGTGGTGTCCTCCGTCTCCCCGGACCGGTGGGAGATGATGGCGTTCCAGCCCGACCGCTGCGCCAGGCGGACCGCCTCCAGGGTCTCGGTGAGGGTGCCGATCTGGTTCACCTTCACCAGGATGGCGTTGGCCGCGCCCAGCTCCAGCGCCCGCCGCAGCCGGCCGGTGTTGGTCACCAGCAGGTCGTCGCCCACCAGCTGCACCCGGTCGCCCACCAGGGCCGTGAGCTCGCGCCAGGTCTCCCAGTCCTCCTGGTCCAGCGGGTCTTCCACGGAAACGATGGGGTACTGGTCCAGGAGCTCCCGGTAGAAGGCCAGCATCTCGTCCCGGCCCCGCTCCACGCCCTCGCCCGGGAAGCGATAGCGCCCGCTGGCCTCGTCGAACAGCTCCGACGCCGCCACGTCCAGCGCCAGCACCACGTCCTCGCCGGGCCGCAACCCGGCCGCGTCGATGGCCTCCAGGAGCAGGTCCAGCGCCTCCCGGTGGCTGCGCAGGTCGGGCGCAAAGCCCCCCTCATCGCCCACGGCCGTGGCGTGGCCCCGGCGCTGGAGCACCCGGCGCAGGTGGTGGTACACCTCCACCCCCGCCCGCAGCGCCTCCCGGAAGCTCCCCCCGGCCACCGGCGCAATCATGAACTCCTGGATGTCCAGCCGGTTGTCGGCATGGCGCCCGCCGTTGATGACGTTCATCAGCGGCACCGGCAGCACCCGGGCGTCCACTCCCCCCAGGTAGCGGTACAGGGGCAGCCCCACCGCCGCCGCAGCCGCCCGGGCGCACGCCAGGGAGACCGCCAGGATGGCGTTGGCGCCCAGGCGCTCCTTGTTGGGCGTGCCGTCCAGCTCCACCATGAGCCGGTCGATGGCCGCCTGCTCCGAGGCGTCCCGGTGGCGAAGCCGCGGCTCCAGCGTCTCCCGCACGCTGGCCACCGCCCGCAGCACCCCCCGGCCCAGGTAGCGGCGGGGATCACCATCCCGCAGCTCCAGGGCCTCAAAGCGCCCCGTCGAGGCCCCGGACGGCACCGCGGCCAGCCCCACCGCGCCGCCGGCCAGGGTCACCTCCACCTCCACGGTGGGGTTGCCCCGGGAATCCAGGATCTCCCTGGCCACCACCCGGTCGATGGTGGTAAGGGCCGGCTCCACAAAGCTCACTGCCCACGCCTCCCTGCCGCCGCGATGGCCACGAAGCGCTCCGCCACCAGGCTCGCCCCGCCGACCAGCGCCCCGTCGATCTCCGGCCGGGCCATGAACTCGCCGATGTTCTCCGGTGTCACGCTGCCCCCGTACAGCACCCGCACCCTGTCGGCGGCAGCCTGCCCCCACCGGCGCCGCACACAGGCCCGCAGCACCTGCTCGATGACCCGGGCAGCCTCCTGGCCCGTAGCGTTCTCCCCGGTTCCGATGGCCCACACGGGCTCGTAGGCCACCACCAGGCCCGCCACCTGTTCTTCGGCCAAGCCTTCCAGGGCCGCCTCCAGCTGGCGGCCGACCACCTCCTCGGTGCGGTCCTGCCGCCGCTCGTGAAGGGTTTCACCCACGCAGACAATGGGAACCAGGCCCGCCGCCAGTGCCGCCCGCACCTTCCGGGCCACCTGCTCGTCCGTCTCGCCGAACAGGTGGCGCCGCTCGCTGTGCCCCACGATGACGTAGCGGCAGCCCGCATCGGCCAGCATGGGGCCGGAGACCTCGCCGGTAAACGCCCCCTGGACCTCCCAGTGGAGGTTCTGCGCCCCCAGGAACACCCCGTCCGCCCCCCGCCGCGCCAGCACCTCGCGCACGGCCGCCAGGGCCACGAAGGGCGGGCAGAACACCACCTCGGGTGCAAGTTCCCCGCCGTGCTCCTGCCGGCGCCCCTGGCCCACCAGGCCTGCCTGCCCCAGGAGGTCCAGCACCCGCTCCACGAAAGGGGCCGCCTCGGAGGGGAGCTTGTGCATCTTCCAGTTAGCTGCCATCAACCGCCGCCGAACGCCCATAGCCTGCTGCCTGCACGCTCCTGCCTGCACGCTCCAGTCCGCCCGCCGGCCCGCGCCCCCGCCCCGCTTCACCGGTCCTGCAGGACCGCCACGCCGGGCAGTTCCCGGCCCTCCAGGAACTCCAGGGACGCTCCGCCGCCGGTGGAGACGTGGGTCATCCGTTCCGCCAGCCCGAACTGCTGCACCGCCGCCGCCGTATCCCCGCCGCCGATGATGGTGGTGGCGGCGCTTTCGGCCAGGGCCCGGGCCACCTCCCGGCTTCCCTCGGCGAAGGCCGGGATCTCGAAGACGCCCAGCGGCCCGTTCCAGATCACCGTCCGGGCCCGCCCCACCTCCTCGGCGAACCGCCGGCGGGTGGCAGGCCCGATGTCCACCCCCATCCACCCCTCCGGGATGGCGTCCGCCGCCACCACCTGGGTGGGGCTGTCCGGCGACAGCTCCCTGGCCGCCACCACGTCCTCGGGCAGCAAGAACGGCACGCCCCGGGCCCGGGCCTGCTCCAGAAGCTCCCGGGCCAGCTCCAGATGGGTCTCGTCCACCAGGGACTTGCCCACCGAGCCGCCCCGGGCCCGCACGAAGGTGAAGGCCATCCCGCCCCCTACCAGCAGGGCGTCCACCCGGCCCAGCAGGTGGCGGATGACGCCGATCTTGTCGCGCACCTTGGCGCCGCCCAGGATGGCCACGAAGGGCCGCTGCGGCTGCTCCAGGGCCCGGCCCATCACCGACACTTCCCGGTGCAGGAGAAAGCCCGCCACCGCCGGCAGGTAGCGGGCCACGCCCGCCGTGGAGGCGTGGGCCCGGTGGGCGGCGCCGAAGGCGTCGTTGACGAACAGCTCCCCCAGCCGGGCCAGCCGGCGGGCGAACTCGGGGTCGTTGGCCTCCTCCCCCGGGTGGAAGCGGACGTTCTCCAGCATGGCCACCTGGCCGGGGCCCAGCTCCTGCACCGCCTGTTCCACGTCGGGGCCCACGCAGTCGGGCAGCATGCGCACGGGCACGCCCAGAAGCTCCTGCAGGCGCCGGGCCACCGGCTGCAGGCTGTAGGCGGGATCCCGCCTGCCCTCCGGGCGGCCCAGGTGGGATATCACCACCACCCGGGCCCCCCGCTCAACCAGGTAGCGCAGGGTGGGCAAACTGGCCCGGATGCGCTGGTCGTCGGTGATGCGTCCGTCCCGATCCATGGGGACGTTGAAGTCCACCCGCACCAGCACCCGGCGGTCGGCGACGGGCACGTCCTCCACCGTCTTCTTGTTCCAGGTAGCGGCCACCGTCCCATCACCTTCCGCGGCTGCCCGCAGCAGCCCTCACAGCCGCCCGTCCTGGCGGGCCATGAACTTCACCAGGTCCACGCACCGCAGCGAGTACGCCCACTCGTTGTCGTACCAGGCCACCACCTTGGCGAAGGTCTCCTCGATGACCATGGTGAGCTGGCCGTCCACGATGGCCGAGTGGGGATCGCCGATGAGGTCGCTGGAGACCAGCGGCTCCTCGCTGTAGCGCAAAATCCCCCGAAGCGGCCCCGCCGCCGCCCGCCGGAACGCGTCGTTGATGGCCTCGGCGGAAGCCGGCCGGGCCAGCACTGCCACGAAGTCCAGGATGGAGACGTCCGGCGTGGGCACCCGCAGGGCGTAGCCGTCCAGCTTGCCGTTGAGGTGGGGCAGCACCAGCCCCACCGCCTGGGCCGCCCCGGTGGTGGTGGGGATGATGTTCACCGCGGCGGCCCGGGCCCGGCGCAGGTCCTTGTGGGGCAGGTCCAGGAGCCGCTGGTCGTTGGTGTAGCTGTGCACCGTGGTCATGGTTCCCCGCACCACCCCGAAGGCCTCGTCCAGCACCTTGGCCACCGGGGCCAGGCAGTTGGTGGTGCAGGAGGCGTTGGAGACCAGGTGGTGCTGGTCGGGGCGGTACATGTGCTCGTTGACGCCCAGGACGATGGTGATGTCCTCGCCCTCCGCGGGGGCGGTGATGACCACCTTGCGGGCGCCTGCCTTCAGGTGGGCCGAGGCCTTGTCCCGGCTGCGGAAAAGCCCTGTGGACTCGAACACGTACTCCACGCCCAGGTCCTTCCAGGGCAGCTCCGCGGGGTTTTTCACGGCCAGCACCTGGATGCGCCGGCCGTCCACCACCAGCTCGTTCCCTTCGGCCCGCACCTCCCCGCGGAACACCCCGTGCACCGAGTCGTACTTGAACAGGTGCGCCAGGGTGGCAGGGTCGGTGATGTCGTTGACCGCCACGAACTCCAGCTGGGGATCCTGGTATGCCGCGCGCAGGATCTGCCGCCCGATCCGTCCGAACCCGTTGATGCCCACCCGGATGGGCATGACCGAACCTCCCTTTCCCGTCAGGCCCCGGCTACCTTCACGGCCCGCAGCCCCCACGGCGGCGGGCCGTCGCCTGCCTGGGCCGGATCCGTGGCCTGTGCCGTCTGGCCGGGCACGGCCCGGCGGGCATGCACCAGCTCCAGCATGCGCCGGGCCGCCCCCTCGTCGGTGATGAACACGTGCTGGTAGTGGGTGGAGATGACCGCCAGAGCCGCCTCCGCCTTGCTGCGGCCGCCGCCCACCACCACCACCTCGCCGCAGTGGGCCAGGTCCTCCAGCCGCAGCCCGAAGGTGCCCGTCTGGTAGACGGGCCGCCCGTGCCGGTCGAAATAATACCCGAAGGCCTCGCCCACTGCACCCAGCTCCCGCAGGCGCTGCACCTCCTGGGGAGGCAGGCCCCGGCGCCGGGCCATCTCCTCCGCCGTGCCCACGCCGTGCAGGACGATATCCGCCCGGCGGATGAGCTCCAGAAGCTCCCGGATCTGGGGCTGGGCCGACACGCTGTTGACCGCCTCTTCGGGAAGGTCGTCGGGGACGTGCAGCAGGCGGTAGTTTACCCGCAGGCGCCGGGCGATCTCCGCCGCCACCGTGTTGGCCTGAAGCTCCACGTCCTCCCCCAGCCCGCCCCGGCCGGGCACCACCGTCACCTTCATGGGAACGGGTGATTCGGGCAGGCTGCGGGCCACCTCGGCCAGGGTGCTGCCGCCGGTCACCGCCAGCACCTGGCCTTCCCGCAGCACCTCCCGCAGGTAGCGGGCCGTGGCCCGGGCGATCTCCTTCTTGGCCGTCTCGTCCACGTCCGCGTCGCCGGGAACCACCATCACCCGCTTGAGGCCCAACAGCTGCGCCAGGCGCCGCTCGATGTCGGACAGCCCCCGCAGCTCCCGCACCAGATCCTTCAACTCCATCAAAAGCTCCTGGCCGGCCGGGCTCACCCGCATCCCGTCCGAGCCCAGCTCGATGAAGCCATGCTCCCGCAGGAACTCCACCTCGTTGCGCACCATGCGCTCCGGCCAGCGCAGCTTGGCAGCCAGGCCCCGCCGCCCGATGGGTTGCAGGAAGGCCACGTTGCGCAGAACGATGTACCGGCGCTCAATGACGTCGGAAAGCTCCGGGGCGATGCGGAGCACCAGCGAAAGCCCGTTCAAGAACTCCCCACCTGCCCCTCCCGTGGGTACCCTGGCCCGGCCGCTGCCATCCGGCCGACCCCCTCAGGGGGCCAGGCCAAAACGCGCAAAGGGCGACCCGTGCGGGGCACCCATCTCCCGGCCCTGGCTTCGCCATCCGTTATCTTACTCCTTTTACCTGCCCACCGGCCCCAGGATGCGCACCACCAGGGAGGACCCCAGCTGCTCCGCCTGGAGCAGGACCGGCTCGGCCCCGTCGTTGCGCAGCTTCAGGTCCAGGCCGGGCCAGCTCACCGCCGCATCCTGCCCCGGGGGCACGTAGCGGGGCGAGGTGGGGTGGCGGTGGCGTTCCACCACCGTCAGCCCCGCCTGCCGGGCCGCGTTGTACAGGGTGCTGGCCACCTGGCAGATGCCGCCGCCCAGCCCCTCCCCCACCGCCTCGCCCGCGACCACCGGGGCCGGACGGTACCCCCGTTCCCAGGTGCGCTCGCCCACCGCCTCGTTGAAGGAGAAGGTCTCCCCCGGCCGCAGCAGGGTGTTGTGGATGGCCCGGGACGCCAGCTCGATGTTGTGCTGGCGGGCGGGGCTCCCGTGCATCCACGTCACGTAAAACCCCAGCACCCGCCGCAGCTGCCGCAGGGTCGCCGCATCCAGCCGGGGACGCACGGCTACCCGCACCAAAGCCAGCGACTCCCCCGGTGCCGCGTGCAGGGCGACCCACACCGTCTCGTCCACATCCACCGTCACGCCTGGCCGCTCGGGGAGCACCTGGCCGGTGGCGGGGTCGACGGCCGCGTCCACGGGCTCCCGCTCCGCGGGGCCCGCCATGCGCTCCACCAGGGCCCGAAGCTCGTGCTCCAGCAGACCCCCGATGGGGCGCCCCTCCAGGGTTACCCCGGGCGGCACGCCCCGCCAGCGCCGCTCCAGCCGCTCCGCCACGCCTCCGGCCACAAGCCCGGCCGCCGCCAGCAGGGCCAGCGCGTACAGCCTGTGCCAGCTCGCCATGCCGGCACCAGCCTACGCCTGCCCCCCGCTACGCCAGCCCAACCCCGGGCGTCGTCCTCCCCGCCCGCCCTGCGCTGCGGCTGCGGCCGGCCCGTCCCCGGCGCTGGGCCATGGCCAGCACCCGGCCCAGGGGGAGGTGGGTTCCGGCCGGCGCAAAGGAGCGTCCCAGCACCGCCAGCGCCGCCACCACCTGGGCCAGCCGGGCAGAGTCATGGCGAACCACCTGCCCGGCGGCCAGCAGCGGGCCGCTGATGACCACGACCCCCATGGCCAGAAGTTCGGGCACGTCGGGCTCCACGGGCATTGCCCCCTCCTGGCGGTAGCGGGCCAGAAGTTCCGGGGGCACCCGGCCGTCGTTGACCAGGACGCAGTCCACCACCCCGGGGCCTGCGTGGCGCAGCAGGGCCTTGAGGTGGTCCGAGGCCGAATACCCGTCCGTCTCCCCGGGTTGGGTCATCACGTTGCAGACGTACAGCCGCAGCGCCTGGGTGGTCCGCAGCGCGGCGGCCAGCTCGGGCACCAGCAGATTGGGGATGACGCTGGTGTACAGGCTGCCCGGCCCCAGCACCACCACGTCGGCGGACTGCAGGGCCTCCACCGCCTCGGGAACCGCCCGCACCACCCGGGGAACCAGGTGCAGGCTGCGGATGGGCTTGCGCACCTGGGGGATGGCGCTTTCCCCCACCACGCGGCTTCCGTCCTCGAACTCCGCCTCCAGCTGCACGGTGGCCAGGGTGGAGGGGAGCACCTGGCCCCGCACCGCCAGCACCCGGCTGAACTG
>DATCLL010000177.1:0-1877 GCA_036563935.1 Limnochordales bacterium
CGCGCCGGCGAACCCCTCCAGCGCCAGCCACGGCCGGCCCTGTTCCGGCCACGGGCCGACCTCCCCCGCCAGCCACCGGCCCAGGATGCCGGTAGGGCGCAGCGCGCCCACCAGGGCGAAGGTGCCCACGTAGGAGGGCATCGCGAGGGGCAGCGCCAGCACCGACGGCCAAAAGCGCCGGCCCGGCAGGTCCGTACGGGCCACGAGCCACGCCACCGGTACGGCCACCGCCACGGCCGAGACGGTCACGGCCGCCGCGAGGGCCAGGCTGTTGCGCAAAAGCTGCCAGGTGCGGGGCTGCAGCACCCACCGCCACGCCCCCGGCGGCGCCTCGGCCGCCCGCAGCAGCAGGTACAGGGGCGGAAGCAGCACCAGCGCCGTCACCGCCAGCGCCGCCACCACCAGCCCGGCGGGGGGGCGCCGCACAGCCCCTCTGGGCGGCGCCCCCCACCGTGGCTCCAGCGGAAGCAGGGTGGACAGGGAGACCTCTTGCGCCTGCACAGGCCTACCCCGCCGCCTGCCTCACAGAACCCCGGTCTCCCACAGGAGGTTCAGCGTCGCCTGCAGGTCTGCCAAGTCGCCCAGGTCGATGTCGGGCGTTCGCAGCTGGGCCAGCGGCACCAGCCCCTGGGGTGGGGGAGCCTGGGCCACCAGCGGGTACTCGTACGTCTCCCGGGCGAAGTAGGACTGCGCCTCGGGCGACAGCAGGAACTCCACCAGCCGCAGCGCCGCCTCCCGGTGCGGCGCCGTGCGCAGAACCCCCACGCCGGCCACGTTCACCATGGCGCCGGCGTCCCCGGCCCTGGGGTGGTAGTTGCGCACGGGGAAGCTCGGGCCCCGCTCGGCCAGGAAGCGGTAGAGGTAGTAATGGTTCACGAAGCCCACGTCGATCTCCCCGTCGGCGATGGCCTGCAGGATGGCCACGTTGTTGCGGTACGCCCGGGCGCCGTTGGCCTTGATGCCCAAAAGCCAGCGGCGGGCCGTCTCCTCCCCGGCGGTCTTGCGCAGGGCGGTCACAAAGGCCTGGAAGGAGCCGTTGGTGGGCGGCCAGCCGATGCGGCCCCGCCAGCGGGGGTGGGTGAAGTCCAGAATGGAGTCGGGCAGCTCCTCGGGGCGCACCCGCTGGGTGCTGTAGGCCACGACCCGGGCCCGGCCGCTGATCCCCACCCACAGTCCCCGGGGCGAGCGGAAGCGCGGCTCCACCCGCTGCAGGATGGAGGGCGGCAGCGTCTCCAGCAGGCCGGCTGCCGCCACGGCCCCCAGCGCCCCCGCATCCTGGGCGAAGAAGACGTCCGCGGGGGATCGGGGGCCTTCCTCCAAGAGCGTGGAAGCCAGTTCGGCGGTGTCGCCGTAGCGCACCCGGACCGCGATGCCCGTGGATCGCTGGAACGTCTGCAGGATGGGGCCGACCAGGGCCTCGATGCGGCCGGAGTAGACCACCACCGGGCCCCGGACCGCCGCCGCAGCCGGCGCCGCAGGCGGCGAACCCGAGGCAGCATGGGCCGCAAGGGCGGAGACGGCCAAGGCTGCCACCACAGCCAGCGCGACGATGCGGGCCAGGGCTGCGACCGCACGCCCGAAGGATGCGGCCGCAGCACGCACAACGCGGGCATCCACGATGCGGTTCACCCTTTCCTTGAAAACGGCGTGCTGCAGAACATTCAATTTTCCGAGGGACCGTTATTGCGCGCGATTCTCACTGGAAACCCATTCGCACCGCGGCCCCGCCGGAACGCAGCCCGGCAGCCATGCCGGCGTTCCATTCGCAGCGGGCGGCCGTGGACCTCCCTTCCCTCCCACCCAGCTTGTCCCCCGCGAGGTTTGGAAAGGCCCGGGTCGCGCCCAGCATAGCGGAGGTTGATCAACCACGTCAATAG
>DATCLL010000178.1:0-12130 GCA_036563935.1 Limnochordales bacterium
GGTAAGAACCCGCCGGGCCGGGTCCACCAGCCGGAAGTAGGTCCCGTCGGTGCGCTCATCGGTGGCCGCTGCGCCGCCGGCTGCCGCCGACAGGGCCACCACCAGGGCCAACCCCGCCGGCCCACCCGCCGCAGGCCCCCCGGACAGCCGCTCCAGAAGCTCGCCGCCCACCTCTGCCAGGCCTACCGCCAGCAGGCCGGCCATCACCACCATGTCGAAGGCGCCGGCCCCTCCCACCAGCACCGTCGCCTGCGCGCCGGAACCCACCAGGCGCACGCTGTGCACCACGTCCGTGAGCAGCAGCCCCATGGAGCCCGCCACGAAGGAAGCCCGGCGGGAACGCCCTCCCACCAGGTACCCCACTATCCCGCCGATGCCGGAAAACAGCCACAGGGGATCCAGCCAGTCGCCCCGCCCGGGGTCGAAGTCGGTGAGACCCGCCACGGCCAGCACTGCGGCGGCCACCAGCACCGCCCCCACCACCGACCGCACCCGCTCCGCCGCCGTGTCCGCCCGCCACAGCAGGTACAGGCTCAGCAGCGTGGGCAGCACGGCCCCGCCCAGGTTGACGTGCACCGTGACCGGCCCGCGCAGCACCGGCACGTCCACGAAGCTGCCCGCCACCATGGCTGCCAGCACCGCCAGGGCCTGCCCGTCGGTGAGCCGCAGGCGGTCCAGGGCCCGGTGGGCCAGGCCGAAGAAGATGAGCAGCGCCACCACCACGAGCGCCACGATCCCGGCCGGCACCTTGAACCCCTCCCCCCGCCACGGTTCCCCGCGGGGGAAGCGGCGTATTCTGCCGGCGGCCAGGGCATCTGTCCCGCATCCGCACAAAAAAGCCAGCGCCGGAACGGGTCCGGGCTGGCTGAGAGGTTCTGGGCGGCGGAAGAGGTCCGAGCCTTCGTCCGATATGCCGCCGCGAGGGGCGGCCGGCGGCCGCTCAGCTGCCCTCCTGGCCGCCGTTCAACATCTGGCCCAAATTGGCGTACAGCTCCCCGATGGTGACCCCGGGCGAGTCGGCGTTCATGCGGGCCTGCTGGGCGTCGGCCAGCTCCTGCGGCTGCGCCGCCTCCCGCAGGGAGAGCCCGATGCGGCGGGCCTGGGGATCGATGCTCAGGATCTTCACCCGCACCCGCTGGCCAGGGCTCACCACCTCGTCGGGCTTGGTGACGTGGCGGTCCGAAAGCTGGGAGATGTGGACGAGCCCTTCCACGCCCGTCTCCAACCGGACGAACGCCCCGAAGTCTACCAGCCGGGTCACCTCTCCCTGCACCACGTCGCCCACCCGGTACTGCTCGGCCACCGTATCCCAGGGGTTCGGCAGCACCTGCTTGAGGCCCAGGGAGATGCGCTCGTGCTCCCGGTCCACGTTGAGGACCATCACCTTGACGGTCTGGCCCTCCTTCAAAACGTCGGAGGGGTGCCGCACCCGGCTCCAGGCCATCTCCGAGACGTGCAGCAGCCCCTCCACCCCGCCGCCCAGGTCCACGAAGGCGCCGAAGTCCGTCAGGCGGCGCACCACGCCCTGCACCACCTGACCCTCTTTGAGGCTGGCGAACAGGCGCTTCTTGGCTTCCTGGTATTCCTGTTCAAGAACCTCCCGCCGCGACAGCACCACGTTGCGGCGGGCCCGGTCGATTTCCAGAACTTTCAAGCGCAGGGTCTGCCCCACGAACTGATCCAGGTTCTCCACATACCCGCGGCCCACGTGGGAAGCCGGAACGAAGCCCCGCACGCCCACATCCACCAGCAGGCCGCCCTTCACCCGCTCCGTGACCCGGGCCTCCAGCACCCTGCCCTGCTCCCGGGCTTCCTCCAGCCGCCGCCAGGTGAGCTCGGCATCGGCGCGGCGCTTGGACAGGAGCACGCCGCCCTCGTTTTCGTCCACCCGCAGCACGTACACGTCGATCTCGTCGCCCGGTTTCAAGACGTCGGCGGGCGTCTGGCCGGACCGCAAGCCGATCTCGTGGATGGGGATGCGGCCGTCGCTCTTGTAACCTACGTCCACCAGCACCTCGTCGTGCCCCACGTACAGCACCCGGCCCCGTACCAGCTGGCCGGCTGCCAGCGACGGCATCCCCTCGGCCATGGCCGACTCGGTGACCACCTGGGTCTCGGCCGCAGCCGCGGCCTCACGGCGTGCGGCCTCCTGGGACACCTGCGCGGCCGGCTGGGATGAATGGCGTTCCTCCGGTGACTCCACGTGGCTCATGGCTCCCCCACGACCTCCCCGATACCACCCGGCGGGCGGCGGCCGCCCGGGCCGGGACAGGCCCGGCGACACCGTCCCTTGCGGTGCAAAGCTTTGGAACAGGCGGGGCTTGTACCGACATGTCCCGATGGATGGCCCGCTACTTCCACAGTTAAACGCTATTCGTGGTGGTGCCCCAAATTCCTTCCCTGCCGCAACGCCGCCGGCCGCAGGCCGCTGGCCAACCTGGGACAAGGGGGCAGGTCAGGGAGTTCCCGGCGCCTCCGACAGGAGCTGGGTCACCAGGCGGTGAAGGGCGTGGTGGATGCGGGCGCTCAGCTGCTGCAGCTCAGCCCGCCGCAGGCCTCCCTCCCGGACCTGGCCCGCCGCCACCGGCAGCGGTTCCCCGATGCGCACCAGCACCCCCACCCGGCGGGGCCACCACGCTCCCCGGGGCATGGCCCGGTGGGTGCCCACGATGGCCACGGGCACCACCACGGCCCCGCTTTTCAAGGCCAGGAAGGCGGTGCCCGCCTGCAGGGGCAGCAGGCGCCCCTCCACCCCCCGGGTTCCTTCGGGGAAGATCCCCACCACCTCGCCCCGGCGCAGGATGGCCAGGGCCCGGGCCAGGGCCTCCCGGTCCGGCTGGCCGCGCCGCACGGGAAACGCGTGCACCCACCGCAAAACCGGCGCCAGAAGCGGGTAGCGGAACAGCTCCTCCTTGGCCATGAAGTGAACCACCCGGGGCACCAGCGCGCCGATGAGGATGGGGTCCAGCATGCTCAGGTGGTTGATGGCCAGGATGACGGGCCCCTGGGCGGGCAGGCGCTCCAGCCCGTCCACCCGCACCCGGAAGAACCACTTCAGGATGGGTCGGAGGACCCACCGGGCGACCCGGTACAGCGTGGCCCTTCCCTCCCCAGGCGCCGGCGCACGGCCGCCAGAGCCTGCTCCAGCGCCTGCTCCACGGTAAGCCAGGTGGTGTCCACCACCTGCGCGTCGGCAGCCGCCACCAGGGGCGCCACAGAGCGCGTGGAGTCCTGGAGGTCCCTGCTTTCCAGCTCCCGGGCCAGCCGGGCCACCAGCGCCTGCGGGGCATCGGGGCCTGCCAGCTCCAGGGCCCGCCGGCGCGCCCGCTCCGCGAGGGAGGCCGTTACGAACAGCTTCACGCAGGCGTCGGGAAGCACCACCGTGCCGATGTCCCGGCCGTCCATGACGCACGGCCCCTGCTCCGCCAGCTCCCGCTGCAGCCGGGCCAGGCGCGCCCGCACCCCGGGGATGCGGGCCACGGACGAGGCGGCCTGGCTCACCTGCGGGGAACGGATGGCCTGGGTGACCTCCTCGCCGTCCAGCCACACCCGGGTGGACCCGCCGTCGGCGGCCGACGTATCCAGCTGGATCCGGCAGCGACCCACCAGCTCCACGATGGCCGGCCAGTGGGCCTCCTCTTCCGGCCGCAGCCCCGCCCGCAGCACTGCCAGGGCGGCCGCCCGGTAGGTGGCGCCGCTGTCCACGTAGCGGTAGCCCAGGCAGCGGGCCAGGGCCCTGGCCAGCGTGCTCTTGCCGGCTCCCGCAGGCCCGTCCACCGCTATCCAGTCGGGCCGGCACGGCCGGCCGCCGGGGCCGGCACGGCCCGCCGCCTCAGCGGCCATCCCGGTCCTCCTCCACCACGCAGCCCCCGCCGGGCCGGGCCAGCTGGTGCATGAGGGCGGCAAATCCGGGAAAGGAGGTCTGGATGCACCGGGCTTCGTGGATGCGGCTGGGCCGGCGGGCGGCCAGCGCCACCACCGTCAGCGCCATGGCCAGCCGGTGGTCGCCCCGGGAGCGGGCCTCGCCGCCTTCCGGCCGCTGGGGACCTTCCACCACGAAGCCGTCCGGACGGGTCTGAACGTGCAGGCCCAGCGCCGCAAGCTCGGCCGCCAGCTCCTCGATGCGGTTGGATTCCTTGTGGCGGAGCTCCTGGGCGTCCTCCACCACGGTGGTGCCGTGGGCCAGGGTGGCCAGCGCTACCAGCACCGGAAGCTCGTCGATGAGCTGGGCCGTGCGGGCGCCCCGGATGTGCACCGCCCGCAGCGGCCCTGCCCAGGCCACCTCCACGTCGCCCCAGGGCTCGGGGCCCTCTTCCCGGGCGGGCTCCACCTGCACCCGGGCCCCCATCTCCGCCAGAACCTCCAGCACCGCCCGGCGGGTGGGGTTCAGGCCCACCCCGGGCGTGAGCACCCGGGAGCCGGGCAGCGCCGCCGCCGCCGCCCACACAAAGGCGGCCGACGAGATGTCCCCGGGAACCCGGAGCCTCTGCCCCCGAAGGTGCTGCCCCCCCTGCACTGCAGCCCAGCCGTCGCCCCGCTCCACCGTCGCGCCGAAGTAGGCCAGCATGCGCTCCGTGTGGTCCCGGGTGGGAAGCGGCTCTTCCACCACGGTGCGGCCGGCCGCCTGCAGGCCCGCCAGAAGCACCGCCGACTTCACCTGGGCGCTGGCCACGGGAAGGCGCCAGCGAACTCCCCGCAGCTGGCCGCCCTGAATGGCCACAGGCGCCAGGCCGCCCTTGCGGCACGCTACCGTTGCCCCCATGGCCCGCAGGGGGTCCACCACCCGCTGCATGGGCCGCCGGCGGATGGACCGGTCCCCGGTGAGCACCACGAAGATGGGATGCGCGGCCACCAGCCCGCACAGCAACCGGAAGGTGGTGCCGGAATTGCCCGTATCCAGCACGTCGGCGGGCTCCGCCAGGCCTCCCTCCTGAAGCGGCCGGCCCCGCACCCGAATCGTCCCGGCGGCGTCGGGGCCGTCCACCTCCACCCCCATCTGCCGCAGGCACTGCAGGGTGGCCAGGCAGTCCAGGGAGGGCAGGAAGTTCTCCACCACCGTCTCGCCCCGGGCCATGGCCGCCACGATGGCAGCCCGGTGGGAGATGGACTTGTCCGGGGGAACCCGGGCTACCCCTTCCACCCGGCCGGCCGGCTCCACCCGCAGAAGGCTGGTGTCTTCCCCGTCCTCCCGAACGCCGGGCGGAACGCGCTGCACAGGCGTCACCGGGGCCACGCCTTCCAGCCCGCCTGCTGCAGGAGGACCAGGGCCCTCTCCTGCTGGGCCGGCGAGTCGAAGGCCAGCCGCAGCGTGCCCGCCTCGCCCTCCCGGGCGCGCAGGATCTCGATGTCCGCCAGGTTGATCCCAGCCCTGGCCAGCACGCCCGTCACCTCGTGGATGGCCCCAGGCCTGTCCTGCACCCGCACCACCAGCTCGTGAAGGGGCGAGCCGTAACCTTTTGCCCGGAACGGCACCGAGGCGCGCCGCTCCCGGGCCGAGCGCAGCCAGTTCGCCAGCCCGGATCCGTCCTCCTGCGCCAGCAGCGCCTCCAGCTGCTCCAGGCTGCGCCGGAACGCCGCCATGGCCTGCGCCAGCGCCTGGCGGTTCAGGGCCAGGATGGGTTCCCACACGCTTTCGTGCCCCAGCGCCAGCCGGCTGGCATCCCGAAAGCCGCCGGCCGCCAGCTGCCAGACGGGCACGCCCTGCCGGGCCAGCTCCTCGGCCGCATGCACCAGGCAGACAGCGGCCACGTGGGGCAGGTGGCTGGCGGCGGCAGCGGCCCGGTCGTGAAGGTCCGGGTCCATCCGCACCGCCACCGCGCCCAGCGCCCGCACCATGGCTTCCACCCGCTCCAGGGCCCAGGAGGGCACCTCGGGCAGAGGAGTCAGCACGTAGATGGCGTTCTCAAACAGGTAGGGATCGGCCCCGCTGGGACCGGCCCGCTCGGAGCCGGCCATGGGGTGGCCTCCCACGAACCACTGCCCGCCCGGAAGCCGGCTGCCCACCGCCTGCACTACCGCCTGCTTGATGGACGCCACGTCGGTGAAGACCGCCCCGGCCGGCGCCAGGGAACTGGCCTGGAGCAGCACGGGAACCACCTGGCGGGCCGGAACGGCCACCACCACCAGGTCCGCCCGGGCCAGGGCCCCGGCCAGATCCGGGGCCGCCTCGTCCACCGCGCCCAGCTGATGCGCCTGGCGCAGCCGCTCGCCGTCCACGTCGTAGCCCACCACGTGGTAGGGCCCGCCCCGGCGGGTGACGCGAAGGCCCAGGCCCACCGAGGTGCCGATGAGTCCCAGGCCCACGACGGCGCAGCGCACGGCCATCACAGCCATCACAGGCTGCGGCCCACCGCCTGCGCCACAGGCCGCAGCTCCCGCATGAGCTGCTCAAAGGCCTGCAGCGTCAACGACTGCGGGCCGTCGGACAGCGCCTGCTCCGGGCGGGGATGCACTTCCACCATGATGCCGTCGGCGCCTGCGGCCACCCCCGCGCGGGCCATGGGGATGACAAAGGAGGCCTTTCCGGTGCCGTGGCTGGGGTCCACCACCACCGGCAGGTGGCTCAGCTCGTGCACCACTGCAACGGCGCTCAGGTCCAGGGTGTTGCGGGTGGCGGTCTCGAACGTGCGGATCCCCCGCTCGCACAACACCACGTTGGGGTTGCCCGCGGAGATGATGTACTCCGCGGCCATGAGCCACTCCTCGATGGTGGCGGCCATGCCCCGCTTGAGCAGCACCGGCCGGCGGGCCCGGCCTACTTCCCGCAGCAGGGGGAAGTTCTGCATGCTGCGGGCCCCGATCTGCAGCATGTCGGAATGTTCGGCCACCTCGTCCACATCCCGGGGGTTCATCACCTCGGTGACCACGGGGATGCGCAGTTCCCGCCGGACATGGGCCAGAAGCCGCAGTCCCTCGCCGGCCAGCCCCTGGAAGCTGTAGGGAGAGGTGCGGGGCTTGAACGCCCCTCCCCGCAGGATGGCCGCTCCGGCCCGCTTGACCGCCTGCGCGGCCTCCATGAGCTGTTCTTCGCTCTCCACGGCGCAGGGCCCCGCGATGACCACCACCTGGTCGCCCCCGATGACGGCCGGTTCCACGCCGTCCTCCCCGACCCGCACCCGCGTGGGCTGGGGCTGGAACTCCCGGGCCGCCAGCTTGAAGGGCCTCAGGATGGGCACCACCCGCTCCACGCCCGGCATGGCCTCCAGCTGGTGGATGTGCTCGGGCCGGCGGTCGCCGATGGCCCCCACGATGGTGCGTTCCGTGCCCCGGGAGATGTGGGTGCGGAAGCCCAGCTGGGCCAGGCGGTCCACCACCGCCTCCAGCTGCTGGGCCGTGGCGTCCCGACGCATGACGATGACCATGGAGCTCCTTCACCCTCTCGCCAGACTTTGCATGCTGTCGGCAGGCCCGCTCCAGTCGGGGCGCAGGACCTCGGCCCCGTCCAGGTAGACGTGGCGCACCCCCTGGCCTTCGGGCAGGTAGGCGTGCACCAGCACCCGGATGCAGCGGGGAAGGCTACCCGGCACGGGCACTTCCTGGGCGCACAGAAGCGGCACCTCCTGCCAGCCGGCCTGCCGCGCGCCCACCGCGGGGAACTGGGCGTCCAGGTCGGCGGTGACCGTGAAGATCGCGCTCACCACCTGGTGGGGGGCCAGGTCGTTGGCCTGCGCGATGGCCTCCACCAGCCGCCGCGCCGCCTGCTCGATGGCCCGGGGGGTGTTCTCCCCCACGCAGACCGCCCCCCGGATGCCCCGGAGCCGCAGGGGGGGCGCCCCGTCCGGCTGCGGCTGGCCGGCGCTGCCCCTCATCCCATCCCCTCCTCCTGCCAGGGCGCCAGGGCGCGGTGGGCCAGGCCGATGGCCACGTCGTCCAGGTGCATCAGGCCCACCGAGCAAAACAGGGCCACCACCAGGTGCTCGCCCCGGCGTGCCAGGCCCACCTTGCCGCCCATGTTGAGGCCCAGGGCCTTGGAGGCGATGGCCATCACCGCCTCGTGGGCGGCTCCCGCCACGGCGCCCTCCTCGGAGTGGACCGCGCGGATGAGCCCTTCCCGCTTGGCGGCCACCACGGCGCGCTCCACCACCTGGGAGACCGCGGAGGCGAACGGCCCGCCGCAGTCCACGGCGGCCGCACGGATGCCGTGGCTGCGCAGCTGGCTTTGCACGGACTGCTCTTCGTGATGGTCCCTGGTGAGGGCCATGCGGATGGCCGCGCGCGCCACCTCACGGCTTTCGCTCACGGACAACCCTCTCCCGGAACGGCGCGACCCACCCACCGGCGCTGGAAGGCGCAGCGTTGCCAGGGCCGTTGCCCTGCCGTCGGCGAGCTCACCCTCCGCCCTGCCGTCCTGCCGCCGGGGTGACCGACGCCGGGCCGCCTGCACAACAGGAACCGTTACCGTCCTGCCCGATCCTGCCTTGGGGCAATCCTAGCATGCCCGCCGGCATCTGGCAAGCTCCCGGCCCGCTTGTCCGGCAAGTCCGGGCCCGCCGCCGGTGCGGGATGCCGGCTTTGCCCCGCCGGTCCGGCGCAGGCCGCCTGCCGCAGCCGCCTCACCTCGTCGGGGGAGAGATACCGCCACTGGCCGGGCGCAAGCCCGCGCAGGCTCAGGGGCCCGATGCGGGTGCGCACCAGGCGCAGCACGGGATGCCCCACGGCCAGGCACATCCGGCGCACCTGGCGCTTGCGCCCCTCGTGCAGCACCAGCTCCAGCACGGAGCGGTTCGGGCCCACCCAGACTACCCGCACCCGGGCCGGCGCCGTCCAGCCGTCCTCCAGGCGCACGCCGTGCCGCAGGGCCCGGACCGCCTGGGGCGTAACGCGTCCCCGCACCCACACCCGGTAGGCCTTTTCCACCCCCCGGGACGGGTGGGTGAGGGCGAAGGCCAGGTCCCCGTCGTTGGTGAGCAAAAGCAGCCCCTCGGAATCCAGGTCCAGCCTGCCTACGGGGTAAAGGCGCACCCGCGGGCCCCCCGTGCGCCGCACCCAGTCCACCACCGTGGGCCGGCCCCGGGGGTCCCGGGCTGCGCTGAGCAGGCCCCGGGGCTTGTGCAAGGCCACGTAGACGGGCGCCTCCGGCTGCACCACACGGCCGTCCACCTCCACCCGGTGCTGGCCGGGCCGCACCACGAAGGCCGGGTCCTGCACCACCTGCCCGTCGACGCTCACCCGTCCGGCCCGGATGAGGGCCTCGCAGTGGCGGCGAGCGGCCACCCCGGCCCGGGCCAGAAACCTGTGCAGGCGCATGGCGGGTTCCTCTGGCCGGCAAGGTTGCGGCTTCTGGGGCGACTCCTGCACCAGCGCCCACCCCGACCCGTTTTGACTACCCCAGTCCCAGGCGCTCCTCCGGGTAGCGCACGGAGACGGCCCGCGCCGCCCGGCCGGCCAGGGCCGTCACCAGCGTCATCGGCCCCACCTTGCCCACCAGCATGGTGGCCACCAGCAAGAGCCGGGACGGAGCCGACAATTGCGGCGTGATCCCTGTGCTCAGGCCCACGGTGCCGAAGGCGGAGACCGCCTCGAAGGCCAGCTTCAAGGCGTCCATGGGCTCTATGGCGGTCAGGGCCAGTACCACCACGAAAATCCACACCAGGGCAAGGACCACCAGGGTGATGGCCCGCTGTTCGATCCCTCGGGGCAGCCGCCGCCCGAAGACCACCAGTTCCTCGTCCCCCCGGATGGCCGCCCGGGCCGTGAGGGCCACCACGGCCGCGGTGGTGGTCTTCACCCCGCCCCCGGTGGAGCCGGGCGAGACGCCGATGAACATGAGGATCATGAGCCACAGGAGCGTGGCCGTGCGCAGCTCCCCTATGGGTATCACCGTGAAGCCGGCCGTCCGCGGGGTCACGGCGGTGAACAGGCCCGCCAGCAGCCGGACCGGCACGGGCAACTTCCCCAGGGTGGCAGGGTTGTCCCACTCCAGGGCGAGCACCACCGCCCAGGCCACCGCCACCAGCGTTCCGGCCATGAGGAGAGCCATGCGGCTGTGCAAGGTGAACCGGTGCCCGGGCCGCCAGGACAGAAGCTCGGCCAGCACGCTGAAGCCCAGCCCGCCCAACACCAGCAGGGCCGCCACCGTCAGCACCACCTCGGGGCGGGCGACGAAGCGAACCAGGCTGTCGCCCCACAGGTCGAAGCCGGCGTTGTTGAACGCCGAGACGGCGTGGAACAGGGCAAAGTACCCGGCCCGGCCCCATCCCAGAAGCCCGCTCCACGCCAGCCACAGGATGAGCGCCCCTGCCAGCTCGATGGCCAGCGTGACCGCGGCCACCATGCGGGTCAGCCGCACCAGCCCGCTCAGGTAATCCTGGTGCAGCTCTTCGGCCACCATGAGCCGCCCCCGCAGGGTGATCCGCCGGCCCAACAGGACGCCGGCCGTGGTGGAGGCGGTCATGATGCCCAGGCCTCCCACCTGGATGAGGGAGAGGACCACCAGCTGGCCGAAGAGGGAAAGGCGGCTTCCGGTGTCCACCACCGTCAGCCCTGTGACGCACAGGGCCGATGTGGCCGTAAACAGCGCATCCACCAGGGAAAGCCGCGGGGGCTCGCGGACCGCTGCCGGAAGGGACAGCAGCAGGGTGCCTGTGGCCATGAGGGCCACGTAGCTGCCTACCAGAAGCCGCGCCGGGCTGGAGGGGCTGGGCCTGCGGGGAAGGCCCTCCGCCGCCCGGGCCGGCCAGTGCAGCAACGAAGTACTGGTACGGTGTTCGGGCACGGAAGCCACTATACCACGGCCGGGGCAGCGCCTCAACCGGCGTGCTCACCCCGGGCCGGCCCTCAGTCCGGGGCTCCCGCGAACCCGCCGGCCCCCGCTGCGCCCTGCCTGGCCGATGCCGGCGGTCGGCCGGCGGGACCGGTGGCGGCGGCCCCGTCGGGCGCGGCGCCCGGCGCCGGGGCAGCCTGGCGCAGCCGCTCGGCCACCCATGGCACCAGGTCCAGCAGACGGTCGTACAGCGCCCGCTCCGACACCGGTAAGAGCCGCACCTGCCCCTGGTGCACCACCAGGAAGGCCACAGGGCTCAAGGAGACTCCTGCGCCCGTGGCACCCCCGAAGGGAAAGGCCGTGCGGGGCTGCTCCCGACCGTCCCCCTCGAACTCCGAGCCCCCCGCCACGAAGCCGAAGGAGACCCGGGAGACCGGGATGATGACGGTCCCGTCGGGGGCCTGCACGGGAACCCCCAGGATGGTGTTCACGTCCACCATGGCCTTGATGCTGTCCAGGGCCGTGCGCAGGAACCCCTCCACCGGCTGGGCGCGGGAGCGCTCCGCCGGGGAGGGCGGCTGGGCGTTCTGGTTGGCGCCGTCAGGTGGTTGCTGAGGCTGCACCGCGCTCGGGGCCTCCTTGCCCAGGGTCGGAAGGCCCGGGCTGCGGCGGAGACGAGCCGCCGGGCCTTGTGGAGGTAGTGTGGCCCGGCAGCGGCCTGCCCATGCTCCCCCAGCCGGCCTGCAGGGCGGGCACGGAGGGCAGGTCCTCCAGGCTGGCCAGACCGAACTCCGCCAGGAAGCGCCGGGTCGTACGGTACAGCACGGGCCGGCCCGGCCCCGGGCCCCGGCCCGCCGCCTCCACCAGGCCCCGTTCCAAAAGGGTCGCCAGCGCCCGCTCGCAGCTGACACCCCGCACCGCCTCGATCTCGGCCCGGCTCACGGGCTGGCGGTAGGCCACGATGGCCAGGGTCTCCAGGGCGGCGGCGGACAGGGCCGGCCGCCGGGCCCCTTCGCCCACCCACCGCCGCAGGTAGGGAAAGAAGCGGGCGCGGGTCACCAGCTGGTAGCCGCCGGCCACCCGGGCCAGCTGGATGCCCCGCCGACCCTGGGCCAGGTGGGCTTCCAGCTCCTCCAGGGCCCGCCTTACATCCCGCTCCCCCACCCCCAACGCCCGGGCCAGCTCGCCCGCGGAGACGGGTTCGTGGGAGGCGAACAGCAGCGCCTCGCAGGCCGCGCTCAGCTCGTGGGGTTCGAGGGCGTCGGAGGCTTCGGGGACGGTGCCGCCCGAAGGCTCACCGTCAGGGTTCCCGACTCGTCCTCGTTCAGCCATAGCTCACCCAGCCGCACCAGTTCCAGCACGGCCAAAAAGCAGGCAATGAGCTCGGAGCGGCTGTCTGCCTGCTCCAAGAGCTGTTCCAGCGGGCAC
>DATCLL010000179.1:0-2260 GCA_036563935.1 Limnochordales bacterium
GGCCCAAGCGGCCCAGGTGAGGCAGGTGAAGTCCGCCCACCGCCTCGGCGGTGTGGCGCAGGGTGTGGCTGCCCTGGTCGGCAAAGCGCGGCGCGTCCGGAAGCTCGCCCACACCCACCCCGTCCAGCACCAAGAGCACCGCCCGACGCAGCCGGGGGCGCGACGCCTGCATCCCGCCCTGACCTCCTGCCCGCCGCGTGGGGTTCGTCGGCTCGCTGACGGCCCCTGCCGCCGGCCCCGGGCGGGCCGGATGGGGCCAGGGCACGCCCTTGCCCACCTGCCGGCGACCCCGACCGTCCGCGGGCCTGCGACGGCCGGAATGCCCTGGCCTTCCGGGCGGTTGGGGCTGGGGCAGGCCCGAAAATCCCGGAGCCCTCACGGCGGCCCGGGCACGGCCAGCGCCAGCCTCGCGAGGGAAAGGCCCAAAAGGTGAACGCCTCCCGCCGCGAGGGCCAGCAGGGCTAAGGCCGCGCCCGCCGCCAAGAACCGCGCGAACGCGGCGGGCAGCTCGTGGGGCCGGATGCCGACGGCTGCCCGCATGAAAGCCGCGCCGAACCGCACCGCCTCCCGGCTGCTGAGCAAGACGGCCACGCATCCCATCAGGTGCGGTACCAGAAGGGTCAGCACGGCCTGGGGCAGATTCAGGGGTGCGGACAGGGCGGCCGCTACCGCCACACCCAGGATGTAGCCCCTCACCCAGACGGCCACGACCGTCAGCGGGGTTCCCACCACGGTGAGCCCCAAGGCCCACGCGGGACCCGGACCCCACACCAGCTGCCGGCCGGCCTCGGCCAGCCAGGCAAGCCACCCGGGCCGTGCCGACCATGGCCCTGCACCAGCCCACCCGGGCGCGTCCGCGCTCAGACCCCACCGCAGGCCGGCCCCGGCCCCGGCCAGCAGGAGGCACAGGCCCAGCGTCAGAAGGGGGTCCCGCAGCCCTCGCTTCACGGGCATGGCCGTTGTGGACGGCGCCCACCACCGTTCGGTGCGCCCTTGACCACGGCTGGCCCCTCAGACCCGCCGTGCGGCCAGCTCGGCCAGGTAGCGGCCGGCGGCCGCGCAGGCGTCCCAGAAGATCGGATCGTCGTCAGCCGTGCGGCCCATGGTGGCCCAGCCCTCTCCGAGCAGGTCCCGGAGCGCCTGGCGCCGGGGGGGCCGCACCGCCACCACCCGATGCCGCCGCAAGACTCCGGCGGAGGCCAGCTGGCCCAGCACCTCAGCCCGCTGCCGGCGGAGGAGCTCTCCAGGGAGGACCACGTGGTGTGGGCCGCCGCTCAGCTTGCCCAGGGCCGTCAGCAGATGGTGGCTCACCCCTCTGTGGCGGGCCCGCCGGTCCCCGAAGGAGAGCCGCGCCACCACCACCGCCTGCCCTCCCATGGCCGCGGTCAGGTCGGCCAGGCCGGCTACCTCCAGGCAGCTTGTCCCCACGGCCGTACCCGTCCCCACCACGCCCGGCCCCGGGCCGACCAGCACGGCATCGGCCCCGCTGCGGGCGCAGGCCGCCAGGGCCGATGCGGGATGCACCGCCTCCAGGTGGCCCCCGAACGCCTGACCGCACGTCACCACTAGCTGCAAAAGCCTCCTCGCCACGAGGCGCTCCAAGAGACCGCTCACCGCTGCGGGCAGCGCCGCGCTGTCGGTCATCACGAAAGCCAGCCGGGGCTTGCGCCGGCAGCCCCAGCTGGCGTAAAACGCGCACGCGACGGGCCCCAGCATGCTGTGCAGGGACAGGACACCTACTGGAAGTCCGTTCAAGGGGACAAAGCGGCGAAGACAGCGGTGGTAGGGTCCGCGGGGCTCCTCGCAGGCCAGCACCGCCAGCTGCAGGGGGGTGTAGCGCAGCTTCATGATGTGCCCGTGGCGGCGGTCTAGCCAACCGGCCGCCGAGGTCGGGGCAGCAGACCGCTGGCAGGGGGCGACGGCCACGTCGAAGCCTCCCGAGCCCAGCCGCAGGCAGCGGGCCGTGGTGTTTACCCAGACCCGCAGGCCGGGACGCCACCGAAAGCTACCCAGCGCGGGCAGGGCCACGGCAGCCACCGCAGGCCCCCCGGGCCGCTCCTCCAGCTCCAGGTCTACCCGCCCGGCCGACGTGCCCACCACCCGCCGGATCCGGGCCTGGCGAAGCTCGATCACATACCCCCGGGCGGATCGCTTCCCGTTAGCCCCGACCGGGCGCGCCCGGCCGGGGCTTGGCCCGCATGCCAGGGCTGGGCGGCGGTCCAAGTGCCGCCGCTAAGGCCGTCCCGGGCGTCGCTGGGGC
>DATCLL010000180.1:0-1763 GCA_036563935.1 Limnochordales bacterium
GAAACGGAAGGCTGCCTTGCCCTTGGCAGCCTTCCGTTGTTTTTGCCACCATGGGGAACAGCCGCCACAGGGTGAAGGCATGGCCGGTGCGGAATAGACTGCACGGCAGGGGAAGGGAACGAAGCCCGTGACGGTTGCTCCTCCCGTGTCCCGGTGGGCAAAGGCCCTGCGGGCCGCAGGCCTGCAGGAGGTGGTGGAACAGGCCCCCCTGGCCGCCTTCACCGCCTTCCGCATCGGCGGGCCGGCAGACCTCCTGGTGTTCCCCCACGGCGTCGACCAGCTGCGCCGCGCCCTGGAGGTGGCGTGGGAGCTGGGCGTCCCCGTCACCGTCATCGGCCAGGGCAGCAACCTCCTGGTCAGCGACCAGGGGGTGGAGGGCATGGTGCTGCGCCTGGGCCGGGGGCTGGCCCGGGTGGAGTTCGACGGCCAGCGGGTACGGGCCCAGGCAGGCACGGGCTTCCCCTCCCTGGCCTGGCAGGCCGCCGACCGGGAACTGGGAGGGCTGGAGTTCGGCGTCATGATCCCGGGCACCATGGGCGGCGCGGTGGTGATGAACGCCGGCGCCCACCACCGGTCCATCGGCCCCCGGGTGCGTCGGGTGCGCTGCTTCACCCGCCAGGGCCGCGAGGAGCAGCTGGAAGGCCACGAGCTGGCTTTCGGCTATCGCTTCAGCCTGCTGCAGGGCCGGCCGGACCTGGTGGTGGCCGAGGTGGAGCTGGAACTGGAGCCCCGCCCCCGTGCGGCCCTGGTGCAGGAGATGGAACGGTTCCTGGAGGTCCGCCGGCGCACCCAGCCCCTGGGGGAGCCGGGGGCCGGCAGCATCTTCAAGAACCCGCCGGGAGACTTTGCCGGGCGGCTCATCGAGCGGGCAGGCCTGAAGGGGTGGCGCCGGGGAGACGTGGAGGTTTCGCCGGTGCACGCCAACTTCATCGTCAACAAGGGCAGCGCCCGCTGCCTGGACGTGCTGCGGGCCATCCGCATGGTGCAGGAGGCGGTGCAGGAGCGCTTCGGGGTCACCCTGGAGCTGGAGGTGCGCCTGCTGGGCCGCTTCAGCGATGAAGAGCGGGAGGCGGCAGGGCCGAACCTGGCCGCCGGGGCCGGCGCGCCGGCGGCACCGGCCCTGCCAGCAGGCTCAGACCGGTGCCTGCCAGGGTGAGGACGCACCCGGCCCACACCCACGCCACCAGGGGGTTGTGGTACACCTCGAAGCCTGCGACCCGGCCCCCCTGGTCCCACTCGGCCAGCGCCACGTACAGGTCCCCGAACCCCCGCCGCCACACCGCCACCTCCGAGGTGACGCTCATGGAGGGGTTCGCCACCTGGTAAAACCGGCGGGCCGGTGTGAGGGTGGTCACGTACCCCCTGGCGTCGAAGAGGCTGACCACCGCGTAGGCTTCGGCCGCCTCGGGCAGCTGCCGCCAGCGCAGGCCGTCGTAGCGCAGGGTGTAGGCGCCCACAGCCATGGACTGCCCGGGAGCCAGCGTGGCCACGTGCCGGGTCCGCAGGGCGATGGCGGCGCTGATGCTGACCGCCAGCACCGCCACCCCCAGGTGGGCCAGCAGGCCGCCGGCCTGCCGCCAGCGCCGGCCGCCCACCAGCTGGTACAGCGCCACGCCTCCGGCCAGGAACGCGAACACCCACGCCACCAGCAGCCCCGGCGAAAGCCCCCCGGGCACAGAAACGGGGCGGGCAGCCACCAGTCCCACGAACAGCAGGCCACCCGTGGCCGGCGGGGCCAGCCGGGAAAGCCAGTGGGGGGTCGC